>JACVQG010000034.1 GCA_015661045.1 Dehalococcoidia bacterium
TACCTGGTTTAGCGCTTTGCTTTACTACAAGGTGCTTGATGCTGATTATTATCGCCGTTTTGCCAAACAGGAACCAATCATGTGGGGTAGCGGTTTTGCGGAGATGTTTAGTATGGTGGCCAGAGGCGAAGCATGGCTCTCTCCTCATGCTGCAGATACTACGGTGGGATACATGATAGTGGAAGGGGCTCCATTGAAGATTCTTGGCATGAAGGAAGGGAATATAGCCACAAGTGATGTCATGACGATGGTTAAAGGCGCCACCCACCCTAATGCCGCCAAACTATTCATGAACTGGATTCTCTCCAGAGAGGGTCAACAGGTTTACGCTAGAGCTGGAAGCCTGGAACCTATGCGCAAGGATGTAACCGGTTTTCTTGACCCCAGGGTTAAGATGCAGCCCGAACCTCAAAAGCTGCTACCCCGTACCTATGATATGGCCACGATAATAAACCAATACCATAAAGATGGCATAGCTGAGGGTATCTTTGGCAAGAAATAAAAAGTGAAGGAACGGTCTCCTTAAGCAGGATGATACGTAAATGTGCCTAATGAATAGAGTAACGGTTTCATAACAACCGGGAGGTGTGATATCCAGTTGGAAAAGCAGATAGAGCGTCTCAGGGAGCCGGAACCGGAGCCTGATAATTATGACCAAGTTCTGAAATGGACGATAGAACAAACTCGAAGACGCAATGAAGGCAAGGTACTGATTAAAGGTAGCGATGTAGCCTGGGTGCATAGCCGGAACAGCTACGGGAAACGGTATATAACGCCCTTCGATTGGGGCAATGTCTCTGCTCCAGGATGGATAATTGCCATTACCAACCAACAAATTATTCGTCGGGGCAAGCACACACATAAAGGGGGTGGCCGTCTCCTCTATGCGCTGGAAGGAAAAGGCCGGACAATAAACAATGGCATCAATTTGGACTGGGAGGAGGGTGATCTGGAACTACTGGCGGTAACTCGCACTGAAAATGTACACCAGCATTTTAACCTGGAACCAGGTAAGCCTTGCGGCATGTTGGTGCTGATGTTCTGGCCTTTTATGGAGGCTACGGCCAACGAGACCCGTCAGATTACAGACTCTCCCGATTGGAAGGGTGAACGTACTGAGGAACTATATCGGCCAGATGACTTCGTCCCGCAGTCTGCTCATCTAAACGGCTATGAAATAGACGTGGATTCCTCACCTCAGACACTCCTCGACGACCTTTTCCTGCAACGCAACCGGTGGCGGCAAATGATGGACAAGGCGCGCTGGATAGTTAAAGCTAAGGACCAGACATTAGAGACAAATCGTATGGGAATCTATCGCTGGTTCGTCCATCCTTCCTTCACTGATTTAGCTTGCCGTCAAATTCTCTTCTGGACTCATGATATACCCCCGGGAAGCCGCTCCGGGACCCAGAAGCATCAGGGTGGGCGCATTCATTTTGTCGTAGAGGGCAGGGGGTATAGCCTGATAGATGGAAAACGCTATGACTGGGAGAGACACGACTTATTTATGCTGCCTATCAAAGCTGGGGGGGTGGTTGTTCAGCATTGGAACGCTGACCCCGAAAAGCCAGCAAAGCTAGCAGTAGCTGAGCCAAATTGGTATGACATCCTGGGACCTGATATGGCCTGTGGCTTCGAGCAGCTTGATGATTGCCCTGAATATCGAAACAGCCGTAAATAGAGGGGGAATCTATGAGTAAAGTCATACGAAAAGCATTGGGGTCACCTCAGTCGTGCCCCATGAATGAAACGGAGGTTGAGAGATGACAAAAACCCTGCCGATAGTTGTAATTGGTCTAGTTCTGCTATCTTTAATCATGGCTTGTACTCCTAAATCTACGCCTTCACCCACTTCTGTCCCACCCGCAGCAAATCCTGTACCAGCAAACCCCATACCTGCGACCCCATCTGCTAGCCCTAAGGATACCAATTGGGATAACGTAGTGGAAGCGGCCAAAAAAGAGGGACACCTGACTCTATATCCTTCCGCTTATTTTACTGGCGACAAAGGGCAGATTGTTGCTAAGGCTTTCCAGGATAGGTATGGTTTTAAACCAGAATTCCTTATTATAACTGGCCCCCAGGCTGTGGAGAAGGTCAAGGTAGAAGCACGGATGAATCAACGCATTGGCGATATAGTCCCGAGCGGGGAATCCACTACCACCCAGCTTTCACAGGCGGGGCTAACCGCCAGTGTGTGGCAGGAATTACCGGAGTTGAGAGACAAGAGCGTTTTTAAAAGTGATCCTATTTTTAATCCAAATGGAGATATAATTTCGTTTAGCCTGAAAATTAACGGCCCTGCAATAAACACAGACCTGGTCAAATTCCAGGACGAACCCCGGTCCTACTTTGACCTGTTAGAACCTAAGTGGAAGGGAAAGGTGCTTTTGGAAGACCCAAGGTCTGGTGGAGGAACTGGATTTACCTGGTTTAGCGCTTTGCTTTACTACAAGGTGCTTGACGCCGATTATTATCGCCGTTTTGCCAAACAGGAACCCATTTTATGGGGTGGCAGTTCTACAGAGGCTTTCCGTATGGTGGCCAGAGGCGAAGCATGGCTCACTCCTTATGCCGCAGATTCTAATGTGGGATACCTGATAGTGGAAGGGGCTCCTATGAAGATTCTTGGCATGAAGGAAGGGAATGTAGCCACCAGTGATGTCATGACTGTCATAAAAGGCGCTACGCACCCTAATGCCGCCAAACTATTCCTGAACTGGATGCTCTCCAGGGAGGGTCAAGAGGTTTACGCTAGAGCTGGAAGCCTGGAATCTATGCGCAAGGATGTAGCCAGTTTTCTTGACCCCAGGGTTAAGATGCAGCCCGAACCTCAAAAGCTGTTACCCCGTACCTATGATATGGCCCAGATAATAAACCAGTACCATAAAGATGGCATAGCTGAGGGTATCTTTGGCAAGAAATAAAAAAAGTGAGGGAAAGGTCTCCTCAAATAGGATGATACATAAACATAATTTAGGGGTAGAGTAGCAGCTTCGTAACAACCGAATAGTGGTTCGCATACTTTTGCTGGTTAACTGAATATCAATCTTAATCTAAACTTGTCCCTGTCTAAAGAATTGGGGCACCTCAGTCGCGCCCCATGAATGAAACGGAGGTTGAGAGATGACAAGAACCCTGTCTATAGTTGCAATTGGTCTGGTTTTGCTACCTTTAATCATGGCTTGTACTCCCAAATCTACACCTTCACCCACATCTGTCCCATCTCCTGTCCCACCGGCAGCAAACCCCATACCTGTGACCCCATCTGCCAATCCTAAGGACACCGCTTGGGATAATGTGGTGGAATCGGCCAAGAAAGAGGGACACTTGACTCTATATGTCTCCGCTCAATTTGCTGGCGATAAAGGGCGCACTATTGTGGAGGCGTTCCGTGAAAGATACGGTATCCGGACGGAACTCCTTATTGTGGCTGGCCGCCAGGCTGTGGAAAAAATCAAGGTAGAGGCACAAGTGAAGCAAAACATTGGCGATATAGTTGGTAGCGGGGAATCCAGTTCCACTGAGCTTTCACAGGGCGGCTTAACTACCAGTGTGTGGCAGGAATTACCTGAGTTGAGAGACAGGAGCGTTTTTAAAGTTAATCCCATCTTTACTCCAAATGGAGATATACTTTCTTTCAGTTTGAAAATTAATGGCCCTACGATAAACACGAATTTAGTCAAGCTCCAGGATGAACCCAGGTCCTATTTAGACCTGTTAGCCCCTAAGTGGAAAGGGAAGGTGATTGTGGAAGACCCCAGGTCCGGTGGAGGAGGAGGCTTTACCTGGTTTAGCGCTATGCTTTACAACAAGGCATTGGACGAAGATTATTTTCGACAATTCGCTAAACAGGAACCTGTTATGTGGGGCGGCAGTTTTACAGAGGCTTTTAACATGGTAGGCAGGGGCGAGGCATGGCTCTCTCCACATGCCGCGGACACTACAGTCGGATTCATGATAGTCGAAGGGGCTCCCTTGAAGATTCTTGGCATGAAAGAAGGAAACATAGCTACAACTGATGTTATAACTGCGATAAAAGGCGCAGCACACCCTAATGCTGCCAAACTGTTCATCAACTGGATTTTCAGCAAAGAAGGCCAAACGATTTATGGTAAAGCTGGCAGCCAGGATTCTATGCGCAAGGATGTACCAAGTTTTCTTGACCCCAGGGTCAAGATTCAGCCCGAACCCCAAAAGCTGTTACCCCGTACCTACGATATGGTCGAGATAACAAACCGGTACCATAAAGAAGGCAAAGCTGAGAGCATCTTTGGTAAAAAATAAAAAGTGAAGGAAAGTCCCTTTTGTAGGTTAAATAAGACATGTCAGAATTTTAAAAAGGGAGCTGTTTTATGGTCAGTCTCAGCACCTGGATAAGCACCTTCGGAGGGGAAACTCCCTACCAAATGTGGCAGAAGGTGGAGGGGATCCCCAGCATCAAAGGTTTCTATGTGGAGGACCTGAACACTATTGACCTGGCTCCCTGGCCACGCAAGGGAGGAAAAGGAGCCTTCATCAACCTGGAAGGTTCTGAGCATGCCATAGATGCCTATGTTCATGAGATACCACCAGGCGGGGCCTCGCAGCCGGAGAAACATTTTTATGAAGAGAATATCTTCGTCCTCCAGGGGCGGGGGGCCAGTAATGTGTGGGTCAAGGAAGGAGATAGAAAACAGACCTTTGAATGGCAAGAGGGTAGCTTCTTTTCTATGCCCCTTAATGTCTGGCACCAGCACTTCAATGGTCAAGGGGATAAACCAGCCCGCTATGTGGGAGTGACCAGGGCCCCTCTGATGATTAACTACTTCCACGACCTGGACCTCATCTTCAATTGCGATTTCGTGTTCCCCAGCCGATATCAGGCAGAAGAGGCATTTTTCAGTGGCAAGGGCAAATCCTATCCGGGAAGGGTATGGGAGACCAACTTTGTGGCCGATGCCTACGGCTTTCAACTTGAGGACTACAAAACGAGAGGGGCTGGCAGCACCAACATCCACTTTGAGTTTACCAACAGCTCCCTGGGGGGCCATATCTCCGAGTTTCCCGTGGGCACTTATAAGAAAGCCCACTGCCACGGCCCCGGGGCGGAGATTATCCTACTCAGCGGCTATGGCTACTCCCTCATGTGGCCCAAAGAAGCCGGAGAAAGGGTAAAGGTACCCTGGAAAAAGGGGAGCATGTTTGTTCCGCCCAATCAGTGGTGGCATCAACATTTCAACGCAGGGCGGGAGCCAGCCCGCTATCTGGTGTTTGGATCGAGCGTTAAATACGGGATTCTAAAGTTTCGGGCCTATAGAGAGGGTGGGCCGGATTTAAGCTTCCGTGAAGGTGGCATACAATGCGAATACGAAGATGAGAACCCGGAGATACGACAAACATTTGAAGCCGAGCTAGCCAAGGAGGGCCTGGCCTGTAAAATGCCGCCCTTCAACTACAGGAGAAAGGCATAAAAGCCTGCTTGGGGTTCCACTTTTTCAGGATATTGAACATGAAAGAGAGCAGTGTATCTACTATGGCTATCAATATAGGGAGGTGACACAATGGGTAAATCGTGGACTTTGGCTCTGGTGGTGTTTATGGTCTTTATATTTTCCTGTTCATCAGTGACAACCCCATCCTTTACAGAAGCTCCCAAGCCCACCGCGACAGTGACGCCGTCGAGTGATGTGGCAACTGCGCCGAGCGTCGCTCCTGATGATGCCGTCTGGGCCCAGGTAGTGAAAGCCGCCAGGCAGGAGGGGACGGTGGTAGGCTATGTGGCTACTGGCCTGTGCTGTGAGTGGGGACAGGCGATGGCCAAGGCATTCAAAGAGAAGTATGGCATAACCGTGGAGCTTCTCTCCTTGAGCGGAAGGCAGGCTGTGGAGAAAGTCTCTGTAGAGCAGCAGATAGGCAAGCCTATAGCTGACTTTGTCCAGACAGGTGTCGCTACAGCCATGGAAGCTCACAGCCGTGGGATGTCAGTGAGCATAGTCCGCGACCTGCCCGTCATGAGGGATAAAAACGTCTTTATCACGGACCCTGTTTTTTCACCTGGTGAGGATATCCTTAATCTCGCACCGAACGTCATCACTATCCTGGTAAATGACAAGGTGAAGCCCGAGGACTATCCCCGTTCCTACAAGGATTTACTCAACCCGAAATGGAAAGGACAGATTATCATGAGTGACCCTCGCTCCGGAGGAGGAACTGTCAATATGTTCACCACACACAGCTACTACAAGACACTGGACCTCGATTTCTGGCGCGACTTAATGAAGCAAAAGCCCGCTTTGTGGGCAGGAAGTAGCACGGAGGAATATAACATGGTGGCCCGAGGCGAATACCTCATTGATTTCAACGGGGGTGGAGGTAGTACCGCAGCCATTATTGCCGAAGGAGCGCCCATGCGGGGCGACCTGGCTATGGTGGAGGGTACCGTGAACCAGAGCTATACTATGCAGGTGGTAAAGAACGCCGCCCACCCCAATGCCGTTAGAGTGCTGGTTAACTGGATTTTTTCCCAGGAGGGACAGGATATATACGCCAGGGTATCTGCCCGGGCGTCCCAGAGAAAGGATGTGCCTGACTACACTACCCCTCGTGCCAGGGTAAAGTCGATACGTCTCCTGGATAGGACCTGGGATGCGGCGGTTTACGGCGATAAGCTGGCGAACTCGGGTATCCTGGAGGAAATCTTCGGTAAGAAATAATGTCAGGCCAGAGGGGAACTTCCCTATAGGGATAAGCCGACGCGCGGATTGCCACTTGACCCAAGCAAAAGACATGGAGGACCAGGCCCGCTTCTGTGCTGATGACTTTATCAGCAAGCTAGTAGGCCAAGACAAATATAACCGATACGGAAAGTAATAAAGGAGGATCTTATGGAACGGGTTTCAGAGCGTAAGCGTGAGTCAGAACCAGTCATATACAGCACCATAATTGAACAGGGCCAGCAATTTGTCCGCGACTTCCAGCAAAGGTTGGAAAACGCACCACGTGTAGTAAAGTTTAACCAGTATCCAACTATGACGAACGCAATGGCCCGTCACAAACAGTATACTCAGCATGAGCCGGCCAATGAAGGACACATACAGCACAGGGCTAAAAGGCTGGCTATAACCTCGTTTAACCTTAGAGAGCAGATTTTCCCGCCCGGCATGAAATCCGGAGTGCACCGCCACTTTCTGGAAGCTGTTTTCTACGTTATTGAAGGTGAGGGCCATGTCATCCACGACGGCATCAAGTATCCATGGGAAGCGGGGGATGTTATATGCGTCCCGACATATTGCGTCCATGAGCGTGCCAATTCCAGCAATACCAAGGAGGCTCGCATGCTGGTATCGACCCATTTAGTATTTGAACTACTTGGCCTGGAATCAACCGAGCAGATAAAGGTAAATGCTAACTATAGGCCTCCCGAGGGATCCCAGGAGATCCGTGACTCGCGGGGAGAACTCGTAGGCTACAAATATCCCGACGGCCTGGAACTGAAAATAGGCGCTGACCCAAAGTTCCAGGCTCTGATGGATGCTAAGAAGCAGGTTGAATTCGCCGGGCAGCCCCATGACACCTATGATCGGTATTGCCAAACCCTGGTGGAGCAAACGCGGTGGCGCTTTTCCATGCCCCATGTAGTAAAAGGCAAGGAAGTTCCCTGGGAGAACACCCGCATGGGTAAAATAAAGCACCTGGTTAGTCCATACCGTCCCTCCCCCCTCATGCTCTACGATGTTTATGTCCAGGAAATACCACCGGGTGGACATTCTGGCAAACATCGGCATGTAAGCGAAGAGGCACATAAGATTCTATCTGGCCGAGGCTACGATATTCAGGATGGCAAAAGATATGATTGGGACGCTGAGGATGTGGTAGCGGTGCCGATTAACACGGTTCATCAGCATTTTAATGCATCCCCGGATAAGCCAGTCACCTTTGTATCCTTCCAGTCCAGAATATTTCATCACCTGGGCCATGGCGGATTCGAGCACATGGAGGATGCGCCAGACTACAGAGCGTGAAAAGAATAAACCGGATAGCTCCGGGACAAAGCTATCCCTTTAATGGATAAAAAACTAGAGTTGGTTTCAATGCTTCGTCCGGGGAAACGAGAACTACTGGCCTGGATATATTGGTTTCTGAAGGAGGTTATATGGAGAGCTCTTTAGCGACGCTGAGGGAAAGTGTTAACCACCGTCATGAGTACGCTCAAGCTTGGAAGCAAATAAATGCGGGCAAGGTAGCTGGAGTATTCTGCATATATGTTCCAGAAGAAATCTTGCATGCTATGGGTATCCTCTCAGTACGTATCAGGGGCAGCCGGGAGCCGGAGGATGTAACCGAGCCCTACATTACCGGGTGGTGGTGTGCCCATTGCCGCAGCAGCATGGCTGAGGTGTTAAAAGGTAAATACTCATAT
>JACVQG010000306.1 GCA_015661045.1 Dehalococcoidia bacterium
TCGGAAAAGTTGTGTGGCAGTATCCAGGTTATCCAGACTCACAACCAGGGGCTTATCGGAATCTGTTTGTATTCCCTTCGGGCGGGTATCGGGAACATCATTACGGATCATTTTGTTACCCAGTGCTTTACCCGCAACAGTTAAACCCTCTTTGCTATAAAGCCAGTTTAGAAGCGTCTTAGCAGCGTTAGGGCTAGGGCTGCCAGCAATAGCGCCTATAGAACCGGTTGATACTACTTCCCCTTCTTTCATTGCTATAGCCTGAATCGGCGCCCCTTCAGTTACAAAGCGACTGGCTGAGGCATCGGTGCCCCGTATGACTATTGAACTCTCCCCTCTAGCCAGCATGGAGAATTCATCAGGGGTACTGGCGGGGAAGCGGAGACCCTGCTTATACAGGGCTTTAAGATAGTCCTCATCCCAGATCTTATTCTCCATAAGGACCACGATAGTTTCATAAGGCCCGGCGGAAACATTGGGTTCGGTTAAGGTCATTTTTCCTTTCCATTTAGGGTCCAGCAGGTCTTTCCACGTGCGGGGTGTTTCCGGTGACTTGACCAGATTGGTGTTGATGAAAGGGCTATAAGCCAAAAGACGCAACACCAGGTTTTTCTTTTCCTGCGGGTCCAGAGCGGTGGGATCTACCAGCCATACCCCTTTCTCCTTAAGGGAGGGCAGGTCATCAGCTATTGAAGCCAGCAAACCCTCTATCTTCATATTCCCAACGTGGAGGGAACTGCCCTCTGCCAAATCTGCGACACGCTGGCCGACGCGTTTTTCTGTTTTCAATCGTTCAACGAACTCAGCCCCGCGGCCTGTTATTATCTCAATATTGATACCATATTTCTGTTTGAAGGCTCCGGCGATGGTTATCCCGGCATCTCCTATCCAGGTGAAACTATAGATGGTAAGCTTTCCCTCTTTTTTAGCAGCGGCAATTACCTTATCCCAGGCAGCGTCTTGAGAGGTGGGAGGTGAGAGGTTGGATGTGGGAGCGGTTATCGGGGCAGGCGTTGACGGGGCAGCCGATGTCTTTGGGTGTGGTAACAATCAGCCTGGTAGTGGGGGCGCGGGCATTGACGGGACGGAAATCAACGCCCTTCCGTATCATAGGGTACTTTGCCGCCTCACCGAATACTTTCTGGCCCTCTTCCGATAAAATCCAGTTGGCGAATAACAAAGCGGTATTGGGATGTGGAGCATCTTTTATGACTGATATCCCTCCGGCTACAGCTACGCTCCCTTCACTCCAGGAGACGGCTTTTATAGGCGCGCCTTCGTTTACAAAAGGGGCTCCTGTGGAATCAGCGCTCATCAGTATTAACGATAGCTCTCCCCGGCTGAGCATTTGAACGGCCTGAACCGGGCCAGGTGTAAGGCGTATGTCCTGTCGCCCAATAGCCCGCACATATTCCCAGTCCACAACGCCAGCGTTTACCAAAGGGACAAAGTAGTTATAGGTGGCGCTGCTCACATTGGGGTCGTGACCGATGATTTTTCCTTTCCACTCAGGCTTGAGCAGGTCTTTGATGGAACGGGGGGCTTGCTCCGGTGTAAGCAGGCGGGTATTTATCCAGGGACTGTATATAAAGCTATATTCAGCGAGCACATGGGCCTCGGGGTCCATTGCTTTAGGCTCTATATCCCAGACCCCTTTCTCTTGCAAAACCGGCAGGTCGGAAAGAGGGATTGTCAGGCCCGCAACCTTCGCATTGAACAGGAAAGCGGCAGAGCTATCCATGAAATCGGCTGTCATCTGTCCCATCCGTTTCTCTGTCTTCAACCGTTCAACGAACTCGGCGCCCCTGCCGGTGATAATTTCCACTTTTATTCCGTATCTTTTCTCAAAGGCGTTGGCAATAGCTATACCTACATCCCCCATATAGTTGAAGGCGTAGATAGTTGCCTTCCCTTCTTTTTTGGCAGCGGCTACTACCTTATCCCAGACAGAGTCTTGGGAAATAGAAGGTGAGAGGTTAGAAGTTGGAGTGGATACGGGGGCAGGCGTTGTTGCGATAGCTGGTATCGGTGTAGCCCTGGGTGTACAACTAACAATAAGAGAAAGGATTATCAGTAACCCTGCGAATCTACACCAAATCTTTTTCATGCTTGCCATCTCTCCTTCTGGCTATTGAACTATTTAACGCCGAAAGCCTGTGCCACCGTGCCGAGCTTCATCTCTTTGTTGGCCCACTCCTCGAACTCCCAGGTGCGGTTCCATATCTTCTTTAGCTTTAGTTGAGTTCCGGGCATGGAAAAATCCGGCACATCTTTTCTGATAGGGGTAGCGCGAGATGGTTCAGCATAAGATATCTGGCCTTCTTTGGTCTGAAGCCAGTCAATAAATAGCTTTGCTGCATTGGGATGAGGACTATCTTTCACTGCTGCTATAACAAACCCGCCAGCCGGGTTGCCCTCTTCCATGGCCAGCAACTTAACAGGCGCTCCTTCGGCAATTAGCGGCCCGGTGGCATCGGTTGTGCCCGTAAGAAAAAGATTATACTCGCCGCGGGCTACCATTCGTGTCCCCTCGACAACGCTGCCCGCCCAAATCTTCACATCCTGACGGCTAAGGCGGCGCCAGTAATCCAGGTCGAGGGATTTATAGAAAATGGGGCCGTAGAATGGCGCTGTCGAACCGGTTGCGGCCGGGTCAGGGATGAGGATATTCCCTTTCCACTTAGGTTCCAGCAGGTTTTGGTATGACCTGGGCTCATCCGTCTCCTTCACCAATCGTGTATTTATGACAGGCGCATTGACGTACAGATTATGTTGAATCAATTCACCACCCGGGGAGTAGATGGGTTCAACAACGAACGCATTTTTATCTTTTAGTGCGGGCAAATCTTTGCCAACACTAACAGCCATACCTGACAAAACCAGTTCTGTGGCGCTCCCTCCGGAGGACTCCATAAGGTCGGCAATGGGCTTCTTTATTTGAGCTTCTACCTTTATTTTCTCCAGGCTGGTGCGACCACCCCCCGCCAGAATCTCCACCCGGATGCCATATTTATCTTGAAAGTCTTTCGACAGCCGCCTGCTGGTATCGGCGACAAAATAGGTACTGTAGATAGTGACCACTCCCTCTTTTTTTGCAGCGGCTACTACCTTATCCCAGGCAACATCTTGAGAGGTGGGAGATGAGATGCTGGATGTGGGAGCGGTTATCGGGGCTGGCGTTGACGGGGCAGCCGGGATAGGAGCGGGGCTGGGAGTACACCCGGCTAGAATAACCAGTACAAGTAATGGGGCTATCAAGTAGTAATAACACTTTTTCATATTGCCTCCCTCCATAATAAATCCCAAATATCAAGCCTTGTCCTCGCGAAGGCGGGAAACCCAATTTCCAAATAATGTCAAAATCCAAACAATTAAAAACCATATTCCAATTGATTTCGCCTTTTGCTATGCCAATCTTCAGGATATCCCGTTAATCCTCCTGTATCACCCTTAGTAAAGGGGACTTCGGAGAATGACTTCAATCCCTAAAACCGGAATCTACTTGGTGCTTGGAAATTGGGATTTGGTGCTTTCCCATCTATGCATGAACTTTTGAATCCGGTGTAAGCCCGCCCTTCCAATCGTCAGCGGTTGACTTCTGCTCAATCTCATTTCCCATGGCATCCCTGAATGGATCATAGATAAAAGCGAGCCATTCCGCGGGC
>JACVQG010000307.1 GCA_015661045.1 Dehalococcoidia bacterium
GTCAGGGAGGGCACAGATTTATATGGAAAGTTAACTGCCGGTGATTTTCAACCCCTCTCGGAGGATGAAACCGTAGCTGAGATCGGGGAGCTTATTCAGCGGTTGGAATGTCATAGCGAGATTAAAAGCGATCATATTATGAACCTCTTACCGGAGGTGGAAGGTAAACTGCCGGAGGATAAACCCAGGATTATTGCTATTATAAACCGTTATCTGGGGATGTCTCCTCAGCAGAGGCTTCATTACCGCCTCGGACGAAGAGCCGGGTATTACGAAAAGCTGGAAGATACGGAAAATCCGATCTGCCGTGATGGGGTATCTACCATATTGGGCCGCCTGGACTTCGATGATAACCTGGTTGAGATGGCTGTTGACAGGCTGAAGAAAACGTTTATTTAAAGAACAGTTCTCTTTTTTGTACCCGGGCGCAAAAAAGACGATGCGCTTTAAAATAGTGACTGTTACAAGGGTGGATAATCCGGAATTTAGATTCAGGCAGCGTCAATATCGTCCATCTCCCTTTATTCCATTCTCGAAAATAGCCACATATTAAAGGCATTCCCTATGCCCCGGGCTTCAGCCTGGGGTACTGAAATAGTTATAACCCCCACCCTGAGATGCTTCGCTTCGCTCCAGCATGACAGCGAAAGCTATTTTCATCCTTCGCGGTACCTTGGGCAACAGGGCATGAGGGGTTCTTCAGTCTCCGGCTACTATTCTGCCCTTCCTAATGTAATTAAAACGCTTCCACCGATAATCAGAACTGCACCCAGTATGATTTTCCTGTCTATCCTCTCTGAGCCTTTCATGAAAGCAAAAGCAAAAAGAAGCGTAAAAAGCGGTGAAGTATTAGCTAAAGGACTGGCCACCACGACCGGTAATAATTTCAAAGCGCCGTAGTTGGCAGTTGTGCCCATGGCGCTCATCAGGCCCGCCAGAAGGAAAAAGACCAGTCCGGTGCTTTTCGACACGCGGCTCGAACGCAGGTTTCTGACCCCCGGCCAGGATAACACAATAGTAGCCATTGTAACTGCAACCAATGCCCCTACTAAAGGAGGCGCCAGGTTGGAGACCCCCCACCTGATCAAAGCAGACGTTCCCCCCCAACCTAACGCAGATAACAAGGCAAATACATAACCCCAAATATTAGCCTGTTTTTGAGCCGTTTTACTGCCTGTCCCGGGATTATGCGTTTTAGCCTGGTGGCCTGATAGGCTGTACAGGCCGCCAATAATGAGTAAAATACCCGAAAGAATAGGCAAGGTGAGTTCTTCATGTAGAAAAACCACGGCAACAAGCGTGGCAAATAACGGTGCGGCAGCAGATAGCGCCGAAGCCCTGTTTGCTCCTATTAAATCCACGCTCTTGAAGTGGCAATACCGGGCGAAGGCGAAGCTGGTAAGCCCGACCAGAGAGAACCACAGGATAGCCCTGGTTGAAATAGAGGTTAACTCTTCCCATTGAAAAAAAAGGTTAACCATAAGGACAACAACCAGGCTGGCAACCACGGAGACAAAGACCCCTCCAGCGGGGCTAAGGGATTTTATAGAGCTGAAACCCAGCCGGGCGAAGTTGCTGCTTATCCCCCATCCGACCGCCGCCACAATGGCGAGGAAAATCCCCAAGACAACTTATCCCTTCTTCTGGCTGGCCCTTTCGGCGACAATCTTCTGTGTGATATGAGATGGAACTTCCTCATAATGGCTGAATTCCATCGTAAAAGTGCCCCTGCCCTGCGTCATGGAACGAAGGTCAATAGCATAGCGTTGTACTTCAGACAGGGGTACCTGGGCTTCAATTGTATTCATTCCGCCGCCCTGCGGTGACATGCCCACGACCTTGCCGCGTTTAGTGTTCAAATCCCCAATAATGTCGCCTGTATAACTGTCAGGTACAGTAATCTGGACTTTCATAACTGGTTCGATGAGCACTGGTTTTCCGTCAGTTAACCCCTTCTTCAGGGCGCCTGCGCCGGCAATCTTGAAGCATACATCTGACGAGTCTACAGGGTGTTCCTTCCCGTCATAGACAGTACCCCTGAGATCTGTAATCTTAAAGCCAGCCAGAGCACCCTCCTGGGATGCCTCAAAGAAGCCTTTTTCAGTCGCCGAGACAAAGTTTTTTGAGATAGAGCCGCCGACAATACGGTCTGCGAATTCCAGGCCGCTATTCCTGGGAAGTGGCTCAAATTCCATAAAGACGTGGGCAAACTGGCCATGTCCTCCCGTCTGTTTTTTATGACGATAGTCAGCCTGCACTTTCATAGTAATGGTCTCTTTATAGGGAATCTGTGGCAACTCCAGTAACACCTCTACCCCGAACTTCCGATGTAGCCTTTCCGCTGCGACCTCGATGTGCGTCTCTCCCATACCGGAAAGGATAATCTCCCCGGTGTCCGGCTCATTCCGCAACTGAAGCGTGGCATCCTCTTCCACCAGCCGTTTGAGAGAGGAACCCATCTTATCCAGGTCTGCCTTGGTCTTCGGGTGAACTGCCATGCTTAGAACAGGCGCAAGGAATCGGATAGGAGGAATAATGACAGGATGCTCTTTCACGCACAGGGTATCCCCGGTACCGGCTATGGAAAGTTTAGCCACCGCACCAATATCCCCTGCCACTAGCTGAGTCACTGATTCCTGTGTCTTACCCCGGAGCACATAGAGCTGTCCAATACGTTCTGCTGAGTTTTTACTGGCATTCCATACGGTGGAGTTGGATGTAATAACGCCTGAATAAACACGGAAATAGGTAAGTTTACCCACATAAGGGTCAGCGCTTGTTTTAAACACTAATGCAGCCAATGG
>JACVQG010000035.1 GCA_015661045.1 Dehalococcoidia bacterium
CTGGTGGATACTTTAGAAGGGTCAAATTCAATAGTTGCCGAGTTCGTAGCCAGATTAGCACTGGCGGATTTCACGCCTGGAAGTTCTTTCAATGCCTTCTCTACGTTACCAACACACGAAGTGCATGTCATACCGCTAACAGGGATAGTAATTTGCTTTTTTTCTTCTGTTGCCATCTTTTCCCTCTTATATATGCCCCCCTGGGGCATCATGCGATAATTATGGCATATATAGGAGATGATGTCAAGATAATTTAATACCCGAAATCCACCGCTCGTTGAATCCCGCTAAAGGAGCAGGCCCTTCACCAAATTGTTGAGCATGCTTTTTCGGGAAGCGGTAATTAACCTCTCCCTTTGTTAAAGGGAGAATGAGAGGGATTTTCCTTTGCCGTTGGTGTAACAGTAAAATCCCCCTTGCGTCCCCCTTTGCGAAAGGGGGAGAAATGGACAAAGCGCCCATTCATGGGTGCACGGGTACCGTTATCGATGCCAGTTTTGATGGTGGATTAAGGATACCTATCATTGACAAATATTTACACGATGCCCATAATAAATATGGGTATGCCCCCCATAATATCAAACGGAGGATAGATATGGCTTCATATGAGGACGATAAGCAGCAAATTCTAACGCGATTACGCCGGATGGAAGGTCAGTTAAGAGGCATCCAGCGTATGGTTGAGAATGATAAGTATTGCATTGATATTCTAACTCAGATTTCCTCTATTATCGCTGCTGCTCAAAAAGTAGGCGCTATAGTTTTGAAAGACCATATCAACGGCTGTGTCCGCAAAGCCCTCACTGACGGCCAGGATAGCAATGACGCTATAAATGAACTGGTAGAGGCTGTTAGCCGCTTCTCTGGGGGACAACTGGTAGTGGTAAAGAGAAAGCGAAAAGCGGTAGAAGCAGTCAGCCACTTCTCCAGGGCATAAGGTTATCTTCTTGAAAATGAGCAATATTGTAGCCCGTGACCGAAAGGTTTCCCCGGTGATGGCCTATCTCGGCCTGGGTTCCAACCTGGGAGATAGGGCGGATAATATTGCCCGAGCTTTAGACTATCTATCTGAAAAGACGAGGATTGAACGGGTATCATCGCTCTACGACACGTCACCGGTTGGTTTTACAGAGCAACCAAGATTTCTTAACGCGGTTTGTCGGGTCTCTACAGGATTATCTCCTCAGGCGCTTCTGGATTTCTCCAAGGCTATAGAAAAGAAACTGGGCCGCCAGGTTTCACCATACCTCAATGCCCCCCGGATTATAGATATTGATATACTGCTTTATGGGAACCAGACCTTGCAGACGCCCTCATTGACTATCCCGCACCCCCGGATGTTTGAACGGGCGTTCGTTCTTGTCCCTCTGGCTCAAATAGCTGGAGATCTTTTAATAACGAACAATAGTCAGACCATATCCCAGTTGGTGGAAAAAGTCGCCGGAAAAGAGGGAGTTATTGTATGGAAATAAAGATAAGGCCTTTTACTGTGTCCGATTTCGAGGGTGTACGGCAATTATGGGATATATGCCATTTACAACTCGGTCCTCAGGATACCATCGAAGAGATACAAAAGAAACTTAAACGGGATGGCAATATCTTTCTTGTCGCCGAGGCCAATAACATAATCATGGGCACGGTTATGGGCGCCTGGGATGGGCGTAATGGCTGGATTTATAACCATGCCGTAGATGCACGGAGCCGGCGTCTTGGACTGGGAAGTAAACTCATGGTAGAACTTGAACGACGGCTTAAGGAAATAGGCGCTATCCAGATATGTCTATTGGTGAGCAAGGGAAATTTTGACGCCCAATATTTTTATGAGGCTAATGGTTTTATTCCACAAGAGGATGAGATTGTTATGGTTAAAAAGTTAAAAGCAAGAAAAGAGGAAGGTAAAAGTGTTTGAAGTTTCTGTTGAATATCACTTCGATGCTGCCCACTACCTGCGCGGCTATCAGGGGAAGTGCGAAAAGGTGCATGGACACCGTTTCCGCGTCATGGCTACTGTCAAGACAAAAAAGCTGGACAATCTGGGGATGGGCTACGATTTTACTGAGCTAAAACGCCATTTGAGAGAGGTTATAGACAGCTTCGACCATGTCTGCCTGAACGATTTGCCAGCCTTTCAGGAGCGGAACCCGTCATCGGAGAATATAGCTGTAACTATATACCAGGAGCTTCAGCCGCTGTTGGGGAAACTGAATCTGGCCTGGGTAGAGGTGTGGGAGTCGCCGGAAAGCCATGTAAGGTATATACCAGATAGGTAAATCCTAAATTCTAAGCACCAAATCCTAAATAATATCTAAATCCAAATCTCCCAAACCTCATGATGAAGCATACCTGTGCATTGCGGTTAGTTTTGAGATATGATTTTAAGTATTTGAATTTGTTTAGTGGTTTAATATTAGTGCTTAGAGTTTCCAGTTTATCCGGGTTAGGATTTATACGTTTACTTCTTCCTCAAATCCGGCGGCAGGAGGTTGGGGATAGTATCTTCGATAGGATATTTCTCTTTACATTTGGAGCAATTAAGGGAGCCGGTAACGACCTCGTCGGTATCCTCTTTTTCTACCGATAGCTCCAGAGGGCCTTTGCAAACGGGACAGGCTAATATCTCCATCAAAGATTTTTTCAAAATTCTTACCTCTTATCGAATTGGCCTTATTGTATAACGGATACACAGTGGGGTCAACAGAAATTAGCTGTCAGGACTTATTCCTGTTAATATTTCCTCCACTACCTTTTTTATTGTTCCCCAGCTAAATCCCCGCCTGACCAAGAAGGATGATAATTTCTTTCTAAAAGCTTCTTTATCCAATCCGGTCAATACTTTGATCTTTTTAGCAGCGGCCCGACGGGCGGCATCCACATCATCCACACTCTCTGTAGTCTTGAATGCGACCTCCGGAGAAACACCTTTGAACTTTAGCTCAGCCTGGATCATTCTCCGGCTGCGGGGTGAAAAGACATCCCGGTTCTCTTTCCAGAGACGGGCAAAATCATCATCGTTTAGCAAATTACGGTCTTTAAGTTGCTGGATAGCCTGAGAAACTATTTCCGGATTAAAATTCTTCCGCAACAACCGGTTTTTAACCTCTGAGGCGCTCCGGGTTCTGTAGCTTAAGAAACGGAGGGCAGCCTGGTAGCATTGTTGAAAGGTATCGGCTCCGGTAAGTTCTGGAATTTCATGGGGAAGAAGGGTTTGTCCTTTACGAAGTTTTCTGGCTACCTCTTCATCCAAACTAAACGCGAATAAACCATCTACGTGGATGTTGAAGCGGTGTTTATCCTTTTTCTGGGGTTCAATAGCAGTTATGATAGGCAGATGTCTTCACCGCCTGAGGTGTTATCGGTGTTACTCTTCTGTGTCTTTCTCGGCAGTCAGAAGGCTAATGGGCGGGACCTTGGTATTCCGTATTTGTTTCTCTATCTCGGCGGCAAAGTCAGGGTGAGATTTAAAGTACTCTCTAGTGCTTTCCCTCCCCTGTCCCAGTCGGGTTTCACCGTAAGAATAGAATGCGCCCGCTTTCTTGATTATACCCAACTCTACGCCCAGATCGGTCAGGTCGCCCTCTTTGCTTATCCCGTGGTTAAACATTATGTCAAATTCGGCGGTACGGAAAGGCGCCGCTACCTTGTTTTTAACTACCTTTGCCCTTACACGGCTGCCAACTATCTCCGACCCCTGTTTAATAGATTCAATACGCCTTAAATCTATGCGGACCGATGAATAAAATTTGAGTGCGCGCCCACCCGGAGTAACCTCGGGGTTACCAAAAACAATCCCAACCTTTTCCCGTAGCTGATTGATAAAGATTGTGGCCGTGTTTGATTTGCTTATAACGGCTGTAAGTTTTCGCAGGGCCTGGGACATAAGTCGGGCCTGTAAGCCCATAAAGGAATCGCCCATTTCACCCTCTATCTCGGCGCGGGGGACAAGGGCGGCCACGCTATCAATCACAATAACATCTATAGCGGCGCTGCGCACCAGGGCTTCGGTAATTTCCAGGGCCTGTTCGCCTGTATCGGGCTGGGAAATAAGCAGTTCTTGAATCTTCACCCCGCACCGGGCGGCATATTGAGGGTCAAGAGCATGTTCGGCATCAATATAAGCCGCCATACCGCCGTTACGCTGGGCTTCGGCAATAATATGCTGGGCCAGAGTAGATTTGCCTGAAGCTTCCGGGCCGAAGATTTCAGTTACGCGCCCCCGAGGTATGCCCCCTATACCGAGGGCCATATCCAGGGCCAGGGAGCCGGTGGATATGGCCTCGACTTGCATATTAGCTGAGGCTTCCCCCAGACGCATAATAGAACCACGGCCAAACTGTTTTTCTATCTGGCTGATGGCAAGTTCGAGAGCTTTATCTTTTTCTGTGGACATCGGCCTAATAATAACACACGCCGTTATTTGAGGCAATACCTTTTTAGCATACCATAACAATTATTAAAAGCCTGGGACTGCCACAAAGTTACGTGATGTGTCAGGATGGAAGTAGAGACACGGCCCCGATAAACCGAGGGTCTTCGACATGCCGTGTCTCTACTGGTCGGGTATCAGACGAACGGGTGACCTTTCTTTTCAAAGTCCGGCAGGTAGTTTTCGGCGGAATCTAATTCCTGTACCCAGCCATTCTCAAGCCTGAACTCTTCCAGGAGATCGAGGACTGAAGCGTACTCAGAGGACGATATTATTCTCGAGAATAGCGGTACCCGTGAGGCGCGATGCGTGGGGTAGTACTGAGACATAATACTAACAGTCACGTCAGGCGATACATCCTGGGCCAGCCAGCTTAAAGAATCCCTACTACCCGCTATATCATTAGGCAGTATGAGATGCCTGACAATGAGACCTCTCAGGGCCAGTCCATCTTCGCCGACAGCCAGGTCTCCTACCTGGCGATACATCTCCTTGATGGCAACTCTTGCCGTAGCCACGTAGTCCCGTGCCTGGGAATACTTCATGGCTAATATATCGTCGGAGTATTTCAGGTCGGGGAGGTAAATATCTATTATCCCATCCAATGCCTGTAAAATGTCGATGGAATCACAGGCATTGGTGTTATACACCAGCGGCACCCGAAGTCCCAGCGGTATAGCCTCTATCAAGGCCATTAGAATTTGGGGGACAAAGTGGGACGGGGATATGAAACTTATATTGTGGCAGCCGAGCACATCCTGAAGATATATCATATGTTCTGCCAATGAGTGTATTGGTATTGCTTTATCCTGCTCGTGCGCCGGACTCTGGCTTATCTGGAAATTCTGACAATAAAGGCATTTCATATTACAATTCCCGAAAAATATTGCGCCAGTGCCCTTTGTTCCCGAAATAGCAGGCTCCTCCCCGTGATGGTCACAAACGTTTGAGACCACCGGTAGATAACCCGAAGAACAGAACCCCCATTTGTTTTTTAACCTGTCTACCTTACATAGCCTGGGACAAATATCGCATGATGACAAACGTGCCTGTAATATCTGCGCCCTGTATTGTAATTCCCCGGAGTTAAATAGAGATATATAGTTTGGTTTCATACTAACATTTCACTTTTTTATTATTAATTTTGTTGACTTTCACTTATAGTGGAATTACAATGTCATTGATGAATGTTACGATAGCAGGCAAGGAAATATTTTATGTGGGCAGGCATCCAGGAAAACGGGATGCCTTTTTTATTTATTAATTTAAAGCAAATACCATTTAGTGGCGTCTATCAAAAATAGCACAAGTAATAATAATATTTCGGTAGGAGGGATGATTACAATGCAATCCAGCCTGATCGGAAAAATTGAGAAAGCCCGACGGTATGCCCAGGAACGGGACCGTGTCACCTTCTCCCACTTTACTGTAAACTTCCGTGGCGATCATGATGCATATATCGTTAATTACGACTCCGGACAATGGAGATGCACATGCAATTTCTTTTCCCAGTGGGGAATGTGCAGCCATACGATGGCCTTGGAACGGATTCTGGATACGATGCTACCCGGTGAATCGGTGATGCCAGTTCTTAACTCACCTGCTCAGGGCAAGCTAATACCGGAGTAAAACCCTAACCCGGACAAGCCGGAACCAAGTCACAGGGTGTCATTCCTTCGAAAATACACTTTGTCTCGTCGCCCTTTAAGGGAGAGGGTGATAAACAAAGACTTTGTTAAAAATTCCCCTCTCTCTAAATCTCTCCCCATAGGGGCGAGAGGGTTATAAACTATTTTCGTGCTTCGTGGTGGCCTTGTAAAGGCCGTGAATGATTCCCGCCTCGTCCCGATAAATCGGGGCAAGCGGGAATGACAAAATATACTGTTTTTATGTTTTGTGCTTCCTACTCCGTACGCAATTGTATCCGGGTAACATTCACCAGGTCCGGGCAAGCAAACTCCAACACCGAACCTCCCCAATCATCGGGGAATTTTCCTCCAAACTGGAGCATTTGAATATACGGAAAGACATCATGGTAGAAGAACCCACACAGGCCATTGGGGGTATAGCAGCTTAACTGGAATTTATCCCCTGCTTTATGGCCGCAGGCGCATTCCCCCTGTACCGAAAGAACAGTAGCTATTACTTTTTTACCTACTTCTGGGGGCATTATTTTCTCCTTCTTTTCCTTCTGATTCAATTGCTTTAATAGCTTCGGCTACCACAAATAAGGACCCGGTAACGAGGATAAGGTCCGAGGGCTTTGCCAGCGTGCGGGCTCTGTTTAATGCGGCTGGTATATTCGGAGCTATCTCAACTCTCTGGCCTACTTTAGCAAACTCTTCAGCCAAACGGACTGCCGGAGTGGCGCGGGGATGTTGAGATGCAGATACTATTACCAAAGGCGGGCCGGGTAGCAATTCCTTTACGATCCCCTGTATATTTTTATCTATTGAAGTGCCTATTATCACAAATAGCCGTTCGTAATCAAAATATTTAACTAATGCTTCTCTCAGTTTTTTAACGGAATATGGGTTATGCGCCCCATCTATTACGAGCCAGGGCTGACGCCCAACTATCTGCAATCGCCCTGGCCAGGATACTCGGGCCAACCCTTGCTTTAAGTTCTCTTCCGTTACCTGCGCTCCCCGGTCTATTAATGCCTCGATTGCAGCTACTGCCGTAGCAGCATTCTCTAATTGGTGTTCCCCTAGTAGCGGAATAAATAGTTCATATTCGGATTTTCGGCCTTTTATACAGACGGACTGGCCTACATGTGTAAACGATTCCTGCCTCCACGTAACATCTGTTCCCACACGAATCAAGTCAGCCTGATTATCCTTGCATGCCTGCGCTAACACATAATCTGTTTCCGGTTCCTGGGGCGCTGATACTACGGTAATATTATTTTTTATTATACCTGATTTCTCTTTGGCAATTTTCTCCAGTGTATGCCCCAGTATGTCCTCGTGGTCCAGGCTTATGGAGGTTACTACCGCTACTTCAGAATTTACCACGTTAGTCGCATCCAACCTACCGCCTAACCCTACCTCTATAACCTGGTATTCAACCCCTTTTTCGGCGAAGTAGGCAAAAGCCAGCGCCGTTAATAACTCAAAGGTGGTCAATGCGCCAAATTCCCATTGGGGTGAATTCATAAGAGAGGTTACAACAGGCTTTAATGCCTCTACCCCGGCAGCCAATTCAGACTCTGAAATAAGTTGCCCGTTTATTTGAATGCGCTCTCTTATTGTCAAAAGATGAGGTGATGTGAAAAGTCCAGTCCGGTACCCCGATGAACTCAATACGGAGGCGATCATCGCAGCCGTACTGCCTTTTCCTTTAGTACCGGTAATATGGACGGTCCTGGACTTTAGATGGGGATTTCCCAGCTTTTCCAGCAAAACGCGCATCCGGCGGAGGTCATAGTTGGCCGGGGAATAAGTTACGGAGGGTAGTTTTTCGTAGTCTGTGAATCCCAGAAGGTATTCCTGGGCTGCCTGGTAGTCCATCATTTGCTGACTGGCCTGATCTCCTCGAAGAAGCAGGTGCGATTTCCTGTGTGGCAGACTGGCCCCTGAGGGTAAGCTTTTACCAGAATGGCATCGCTATCGCAATCTTTTGAGACAGAGGCTACCTTAAGGTAATTTCCTGAGGTTGCCCCTTTGTGCCACATCTCCTGGCGGCTGCGGGAATAAAACCAGACGTCGTCGCCAGCCAGAGTAAGTTTCAATGCCTCGTGGTTCATATATCCCAGCATAAGGACTTCGCCTGTGTTAGCATCCTGTATAATGGCAGGTATCAGTCCCTTTTCATCATATTTAAAATTATCGGTCAAGTTTCACCTTTCTAGATGTTTAAGGCCACGATATATCGGAGCCTAATCAACGGGCTAGTTTGAAACCACTCGTTCCAACATATTCTTAAATCCGTCGAGAAACCGAGAGATTCTATGGCTATGGCCCTAC
>JACVQG010000308.1 GCA_015661045.1 Dehalococcoidia bacterium
CCGGTGGGTGCGACATGGGGTTTCCGCACATCAAAAGAACTTCTGAAAGGTGGGGCAAAAGTCTTGATTGATAAACCCGCCGACCTTCTCAGGCTTCTCTCCTAAATGGGCCAGATATAGTTATGCCAAGAAAACGAGTTGAAATCGTTATTATTATTCACCCTCTCCGAAAGTGTTTCACCTTTGCGGAGTCTCGATGAGTCCCACCCAGTCGGGACATCATCGGACACCTTAATCCTCTCCCATCGAGGGAGAGGAAAATTGGACCGTTATTTTCGGGGGAAATCGGGAGACATGGCTAGGCTCTTGAAAGCTATCCTGTTAGTTGGACCTACCGGTTCGGGCAAAACCCCTCTCGGGCAACATCTGGAGGCAGAAGGGATTTGCGGAAGGCCGTGTGTACACTTTGATTTCGTGTAACCAAAAATTGTGCCGGATTATTAACTGAGAGTGAGTTTCGGGTGGTTGAGAAGGTGCTAAAAGAAGGCTTGCTACTGGAAAACGAGCATTTCCCTATCGCCAGAAAACTGCTCTTTGACCACATGCTGAAATGTAAAGCGACTAAAGATACTGTTATTATCCTTAATGGCTTGCCGCGGCATGTTGGACAGGCTGAGGCCATGAAATTTGATGTAAATATGCAAGCAATTGTAAGCCTGGAATGTGAGCCTGTAGCAGTGTGGGAAAGGATTCGACTGAATACCGGTGGTGACAGGGAGGGACGGGCAGATGATACTCTGGAAAAGGTCGCTCATCGGATTGACGTATTCAGGGAAAGGACATCCCCTTTACTGAGTCATTACTGTGGCCTGGGTGTGCCTGTACTACCTTTGGATGTGGGACCAAAAACCACAGCTAAAGATATGCGGATTATAATAGAGTCCAAACTGCATCTCCGATAGTACCACGGTATACCTTGCCCCTGATTTATTAATGATAATAACTTACCGCTTTTTGGGTATTGACAGCCATGACGCAGCGAACTATCATGTAGTCCAATATAAATAAGGCAACATCTAAACTTAAAAAGTTTGGGAGAATTGCAAACGCTTGTATTAAATTAAATTAGGAGGCGCCATATGAGGAAAATCTTAACGTTATCGATAGTCTTTCTTCTCCTGTTAGTTGCCTGCGCTCCCCAAGTCTCCCCTGCGCCGGCGCCAACTCCTTCGCCAGCAACCCGGGCCGCTGCTCCCACATCCAATCTCCCACTTCCCGCTTCTCAAGAGGATGTTGCCTGGGCTAAAGTAGTGGAGTCGGCCCAAAAAGAAGGCAGGCTGACCATTTATTCCTATAACTTTGTGGGCGATGTTGGCCTGGCCGTCAGCCAGGCATTTAGAGAACGATACGGTATTCAAGTAGAAATCATTACCGGCCGGGGTTCTGCGTTTATCGAGAGGTTGAAAACCGAAAAGCGGATGGGGAGTATCATGGCTGATATGTCTGATAACAGCCCCACTAATGCCAAGAACATGAAAGAACAAGGTTTCACAATAAACATAGCTGGTGAACTCCCTGCATTGCGGGAAAAGGATGTGTGGGTTGCCGATGTTCTGGCTACCGACCCGCAGGATAAGCATCTTATCACCTTCAACTTCTCTACCTATAGCTCATATGTAAACACCAATCTGGTCAAGCCGGGAGAAGAGCCTGCCGTATGGAAAGACCTTCTGGACCCCAAGTGGAAGGGGAAAATGGCGGTCGCCGACCCGACGACGGGGGCCGGTCTGCTTAACACCTTTGTCACCCTTATGCGGGAGAAGGTGATAGATGAGGAGTTCATTAAGTCGCTTTATAAGCAGGACATAAGGTTCGCTTTAAGCGCTCCGGATGGGGCCGGTATCCTGGCCAGGGGTGAACGCTCCTTTATGATAACGGTGACAAGCTCGGAATTTGGCTCATTTGTCTCCCAGGGGGCGCCGATAAAGGCCGTGGCGCTCAACGATGGCACAGTGTTGACTGCAATTGTAGTCACTGCCTTTGGTGGAGCGCCCCACCCCAATGCTGCCAAGCTCTTTATGAACTGGCTCATCTCTCAGGAGGGGCAGGCGGTTTATTCTAAGGCTGCCAGCGTAACTTCGGCCCGCAAGGATGTGCCCAGTTCCCTTCCAAAGGCTTCCCAGGTTACACCCAGGCGCCCCATCGTCGTGACCAGCGCGGACACCGATACAGCCGCTAAACTCCAACAGCAGCAATATTTAAATAAACTCTGGGGACGGTAAATGCCAGCTTGCTTTAAATTCAGCAAAAAAAGAAAGTCTAATACAAACGCACTAAATCCTTAAGCACCATTTGTGGAAGAGTTTATCTCGTCATTGCGAGTCCGCCATAGGTGGACGAAGCAATCTCATCGCCTTGAGGCCGATTACTCATCCAAAAGCGAAGATTGCTTCGCTTCGCTCGCAATGACGTGATACGCCTCTTGACAGGCATGCACCAATATTAAATGCGTTAGTATTATGTTGAAAGGAGAACATCCTGGTGGAAAGGCATAAAGAGCGCACAAAGGAATCTGAACCCCAACTTGACCATTATGATGCTATGAGGGCACGCTGGCAAAAGATGATCGAGGGGTACAAAAACGGGAAACGCGTGGTAAAGTTCAGCGAGATTGCCTGGGAGCAAAACAAGCAGGCAATTATTAAAAGATATTCGGACCCCCTGCGGCAACAGGATGTAGCAGCTCCCTTCTGGCTCGCATTCATGCACCATATTAAAAAACACTCGGGCAAACATACCCACCAGGGTGGGCTGCCTATCTATGTTGTCGAAGGCACGGGTTATTCTATCGTTGATGGCGTCCGATACAACTGGAAAAAGGGAGACCTGTTGCTGTTGCCGATAAAGCCCGGAGGTGTTGAACACCAGCACTTTAGCGACAATCCCGATGAACCTGCCCGCTGGATAGCTATAAGATGGTATCCGCTTCTGGATTTCCTGGCCAATACTACCGAACAGAACGAAGTGCACCCTGACTACGCGGGTAAAAAGTAGGCTGGCCTGTCATTCTGGAACGAAGTGAAGAATCTCAGGGAGGTGTTGGTGTTTTTTTATCGTACCCCAGACTGAAGTCTGGGGCATAGGGTATGCCTCTTAAAAA
>JACVQG010000309.1 GCA_015661045.1 Dehalococcoidia bacterium
AACCCGGAGACGGTGTCCACAGATTTCGATACCTCAGACCGGCTTTACTTTGAACCCCTGGATGCTGAAAGCATCCGGGACATACTGGACAACGAGACGATAACGGATAAAGATTCCCAAACTCCTTCGATTGTCCAGTTCGGTGGGCAGACCGCTATAAATCTGGCTGAGCCTCTGGCCCAGGCTGGATTGCCTATTATGGGTTCCAGCGCTGAAACGATTGACCTGGCTGAGGACCGGCGGCGCTTCGAAGGCTTCATGCACAAACTGGGCATACCTCAACCTCCGGGAGCGGGGGTAACCTCTGCTGATGAGGCAATCCAGGTAGCCCGGAACATCGGTTATCCTGTCGTTGTGCGGCCTAGCTATGTCTTAGGCGGCAGGGCCATGGAGATTGTCCATGACCAGGAGGAACTGCTACGTTATCTGGGCCGGGCTATGGAAATGGACTCCAAGCATCCGATTCTAGTAGATAAATATCTGGAGGGCAAAGAGTGTGAGGTGGATGCGGTATCGGACGGTGAGCGTGTCCTTATACCGGGTATTATGGAGCATATCGAACGGGCTGGAGTGCACAGCGGCGATTCAATGGCTATATATCCGGGGTTGAACCTAACTGAGGAAGAGGTAAACACAATAGTTGATTATACAACACGACTGGCGCGTGCGCTCCAGGTAAAAGGCTTGATGAACGTACAGTTCGTCGTTATGCCCTCGTGGGGGGAGGAGCTAACCAAATCATCTGTCTATGTTCTGGAAGTAAATCCCCGTTCCAGCCGCACAGTCCCCTTTATCTCCAAAGTTACCGGAGTGCCCTTGGTCAGGACGGCTATTCAGGTAATGATGGGCAAAAGCCTGAAGGACCTGGGATATGAGTCTGGCCTGTGTAAACGGCAGAAGCTGGTAGCCATTAAAGCGCCGGTATTCTCGATGTCCAAGCTAACCGGAGTGGATACATACCTGGGGCCGGAGATGAAATCTACCGGCGAAGTTATGGGTATAGATTATACTTTTGAAGCTGCCCTGGCTAAAAGCTTGATGGCAGCGGGACTGGCATTGCCACCCCAGGGCAACATCCTGTTAAGCATCGCCGATAAGGATAAGGCCGAGGCCCTACCCATTATTGAAAGGTTCTTCGATTGTGGGTATCATCTCTATGCTACGGAGGGAACCGCCGCTATGATTCAGAAGGATGGCATGGCAGTGAAGATGATTACCAAGAAGCTGGGTGAAGGACATCCTAATGTGGTAGATGTTGTTCAGGAGGGTAAGGTGGATGCTGTGGTAAATACACTCTCCGGCGGGCAGGCCCCTTACCAGGATGGATTCTATATCCGCCGCACTGCTGCCGAGAAACGCATCCCCTGTTTCACTTCGCTGGACACTGCGCGGGCTGCTGCCCTGGCTTTAGCGCAGGGCAGTCAGGCTTACACAGTGCAGCCATTGAAGGAATATCTAACTCGCCCTGTGAACTTGGAAAGGATAGACTAAGCTGTTTTCATAACAAAGAGTTTATAAACTTAAGCAACGCTTTCACGATAAGGACAAGATAGCGAACTCTTGCAGCCTATTGCGAGTTGCCTTTCAATTTAAGGGGGACGATATGGAAAAGAATGTTTCTTATTCGACAGCAGAAGATCTTTCAGCGCTATTAAGAGCTAAGTTTGGACATCAGGTTAACGCAGTCATTTTGTTTGGTTCCAGGGCGCGTGGCGACTCCCAAGAGTGGTCGGATTACGATCTCATTGTCCTGGTGGATAAAAAAACGCCGGAGCTAAGGGAAACTATCAGTGAGACTGCCTGGGAATTTGGTTTTTCACGAAATGTTACTATTTCAATACTTGTTTTTGAAAAGGAGCGCTTCGATTGCGATAAATATGAACCTCTCTTTATGAACGTGCGAAAAGAGGGAGTTCGTGTATGAACATAGACCCTGAGCTTAAGAAGAAAATCAAATTAATCGTAACAAAATCCAGAGAAAGCCTATTAATCGCGTATCAGTTGTACGACCAGTCTCACTATAATGATGCCGTTTCTAAAGCTTACTACGGAGTCTTCCATGCTCTTCAAGCTGCACTATTGACTAAAAACTTAAGTTTCTCTAAGCATTCGGGCGTTATGGCGGCTTTCAATAAAGAGTTTGTTTCCAAAGGGTTGTTTCCCAAGCATTTCTCCCAGCGTATTGCACGATTATTCAGAGACAGGTTGGTAGGAGACTATGAATACAACGAGACCGTAAGCCATGAGGATTGCCAGCAAGATTTAACATACGCCAAAGAAATTGCACTCGCTATTGAAGAATATCTAACACATGAAGGTTTTCTCAATATTTGACCATAGTGTTCCAGGTTGTGTTAATGGACGTTTTGACCACCATGTATCTGAATCAGGGGGCAAATTGAAACAGATCTTATCTCCAGTAATCTCCAATAAACTGGTCATGCCGGAAACTCACCTTTTAACCGTGGATGCATCTGAGATAGCTATCCAGGCCAGGCCGGGCCAGTTCTGCATGATACATTGCGGCGAGGGATATTTCCTGCGCCGGCCTATCAGCATACATAGCATCTCTAACGGAATGGCCTTTCTGGTAAAGGTGGTAGGGAGAGGCACGGCCTGTCTATCGCAAAGTCAACCAGGGGATAAGCTTAATATAATAGGGCCGTTAGGAAACGGCTTCTCTATCCTGCCGGAATCCCGCAAACTACTCCTCGTCGCCGGTGGCATGGGAATTGCGCCGCTCGCATTTCTGGCCCGGACAGCTTTGCTGCAAAACCTATCGGTAACTTTATTAGT
>JACVQG010000310.1 GCA_015661045.1 Dehalococcoidia bacterium
TAAAACGGCTGATTTCCCATCAAAACCGACTGTAGCGCTGAATTGAGGCTTGCCTTCAATAAGACTCCACACACCTTCTACCCGTTGGGTGCGCCGGGCCTTACCCGGCTCCGCCCGGAACTCAGCCAGAGTCTTTTCCACCCGCTCTACGGCAACATTGTTCCGTTTCATAACTGCATACCTCTTTCCTTCAGTATCTTCTTAATCAGATCAATCTGCACCCGTAGCTCGCCCCCAAAATCTTCATAGAGGTGCCGGGCTCGCTTCATCTCCCGGAAAGGTACATGTACCCCGGTCCCACCCAGGATTCCCCGGCTTAGCTCCTCAAGGTCTTCCAACGACACCTCGGCTTTCCGTAACCGGGAAAGCAACTCCTCAGTGCTCAGGGCTGTCAATTCGTCCATAGGCCCTTCCTATTGTATGTCAGCCAAAGCTGACAACCTTATCCGATTCCTCCACCAACTGTAATAATTCGTCCATTGTGGAAACAGAACAGGTAGTTGTCTCCGCCTTGCTTCTGAGTTTAAGACAGGTGCCACAGGCTAGAATCTCCCCATCATGCGATAAAAAGGCATCCCACTGGCGTTTGATATCAAATGTGGAATTCTGCAAGCCATCAGCCTCTACACCTTTACCCAGCAAGAAAACCTTAACAGTATGTTTTTTGCGCTGAGCCGTAACGGCGAAACGGAAGGCATTCCAAACGGTTTCAGGTTCATTGGTGCTTATTATGATACCAAATTTCATTTTAACCTTTCTATTTGGGTGACTTATAAGTGATCTGTGAGCGTTGAAGCCCCGTGACCAGGGCTATAGCAGCATCCTTTTCTTCTCTTCAAACTCCTCATGGCCTATCTCGCCCCGGGCATAGCGTTTTTTAATGATTTCCATAGCTGACTCTTCCGGGCAATGATGTTGGCTATCGTTTGAACCTGCAATAGCGCGAACGGCCCATACCACGCCGGCGATTATGGCTACCCAGATAATAATCATCCATATCCAGCCAAAACCCATACCCCAATCTCCAAAACCCGGCCCCATCATACCTGGCCCCATCATGCCGCCACCCATCATACCTACACCCCCGAAGGAGGGCAGCAGAATCAATACTAATATAACAACTCCAATAATAATCAAGGTAATTTTAGTAGCGCCACTCATTTTTTATTATCTCCTTTAATTCAAGAAACGGCTTCTACCAGGGAAGCATCTTGTCGTATTTGCTCCACCAGGATTTCACGTAGAATATCAAACGCTTCAAGGAAACGTATGTTTGCTAATCGATAGTAAACAACATTTCCCTCTTTTCGGGCGATAAGGATTTTTCTTTCCCGCATCAAGGCCAGATGCTGGGACAGGTTGGCGGGAGACATGCGTAACTTCAGGCTTAGCTCGGTAACATTCAACTCACCATCCCGGAGCAGGTTTATTATCTCCAACCTTTTAGGATGCGAGAGCATCTTGCACATCTCGGCATGATAGATATATATCTGGTCTTCCATAATTAACTCCGATGATTTAACAGTATATTAGAATATTCTAATATACTAATTTTATACAGTGAAACTAGCGCTGTCAAGCAAAAAAATGTTTTGCAGCAACCCCTAACCAAAACCACGCCGGCTCGTTATATATATGAACACCGAAAAAGGAGGGTGATAAATAATGAAAAAGGTTGTCATATCACTATTAGTGCTGGTTTTACTGGTCGTTGGGGGAGTCAGTGTCGCTGCTAAGTCGGAGAGGAGTGGAGGAATGGCGGCCACAGCCCAATTACAAGCGGCGCCAAATGCAGTCCTGGGTATTGTTGTTAGAAACCTGAATAAACCTCTGGCCACCAGGCTGGGGCTAGAAAAAGACAGCGGTGTTGTAATTACACAAGTCCAATCCGGTAGTCCGGCAGAAAAGGCCGGCCTTAAGGTTAAAGACATTATAACTGCTGTTAATAATACACCGGTAGCTACAGTGGCTGAATTAAAAAAACTGGTGCCGGCAACTCCGGTTCCGGTGGCCCTAACTATTCTGAGGGGAAAGGATACATTAACCATAAATGTTACTCCCGCTCCACGGAAAGATTGGGCGATGGTAAACCCGCCGGCATGGCTCCCCGAACTTGGCGGTATCAAAGCTGCTGAAAGATTTGAGCATAACCTGGGTGGACAATGGTCATTCCTGGACAAGGATGGGAAAAAACATACCGTTACAACTACGCCGGGGGTGGTCAAAGAAGTAAAAGACAATATTCTCACTATTACACCTAACGGCCAGACCACTACAGTCAGCTTCACTACATCGGATAAAACCCTTATCAGAGTGGCTGGCGGCAAGCTAAGCGGTTTGAAAGCTGGAGATAAGGTTACTGTGTTGACGGTGGACAATTCTCAGGAGGCCCGAGTTATTACAAGCGGCGGCGGCATGGGTAACCGTTTTTTCGCGATGAGAGGAGCTATGAAGCCTGGGGTAGGGCACAGACTTAATATAGCGCCAAAACAGCTTCGCCCTCAGAACAAGATTGAGAGACCGAACCCCGCCAGAGCGCCAATTCCAAACGTAATACAAACTACGCCAATTTAATATCTGTTGCCGATAAAACAAAAGGCCCCGATTTATCGGGGCCTTTTGTTTTGTAAACTTCGTTATTAAACAAGTTCAGTTTCTTCTCTAACAATACCCTTTTTAGCCTTAGCCTCGTATAAGCGCTTATCAGCGCTGGAAAATATCTCTTCGTATGTTATGCCATCTTCCGGGAAAGCGGCTATTCCATAACTATAAGATGGCAAAAAAATA
>JACVQG010000311.1 GCA_015661045.1 Dehalococcoidia bacterium
TGTTCCAGAAAATGTAGCGCTTTCTGAGCTGCATTGAAACGGTGGCTAAGTTTATTTTTAACTTCCTGTGGTAGCTCCGCCATAGTCTTTCCCATCTCCGGTATGTAAAAAACAGGGTCATAACCGAAGCCAAAATTCCCGCCTGGCTTTAGTGAGATGACCCCCTCACATTCTCCATTGAATATCTCTATCCTGTCTCCAGGCAATGCTACCGCAATTACACAACGGAAACGGGCGGAACGCTTGTCCCACGGGATACCTTTCATCCTGGACAGAAGATAGTCAACCCGCTCGATATCGCATGCCTGTTCTCCGGCATAACGGGCTGAAAGGACGCCCGGTTCACCATTCAAAGCATCCACCTCCAGCCCGGAATCCTCCGATAAAGTGGGTAAACGGCTCAGGGCAAAATAGGTTTTAGCCTTAGCAACGGCATTTTCCTCAAAGCTGGCCCCGTTCTCAGGCACTTTAAGAGTTATACCAAGGTCTGCCAGTGTTATCAACTTATAGGGTAACCCGGCCAGCAACCCCCGGTACTCTCTAATTTTACCCTGATTATGGGTGGCTAGCAAAATCTCCGGCATTACTTCAATTCTGTCATCCGTCCTGAAATCCTTTTCATTACCTGAGGCATAGTGGTGTATTCCATCTCCTCCAGGGGCAGCCGATGAGGCTCGAAGGGGCCATGCTGGCGGAGTATGTCAGCTATCTGATTAGCCTGCCGCCGGGCCTCATCGAAGGCTGGGTCATCGAACATATCCCGTGGCCCTATCAATTTGCCATTGGCTAGTTGAAAGCCCAGACAAATTACCCGCGGTGGACCATCAAAGCGAGAGGGATTAGCTTCGCGAACAGCCACAGGCATAAGCGGGCCGTGATGGGAACCCCGCATCCACCCTTCAACGATATAAGAATGAGCGAAAGGCTCCAATACCTCGCCTACTGCGGGGAATAATCCCTGGGAGCGCACAATACACACAGGGTCATCCTTCCCCACATAGCGCCCAGCCATATAGGAAAGTCGCTCGGTAGAGGATACCGCAGCTATCTCGTTAGCCTCCCGGCTATATACGGACTTAACGGCAAAGCGGCCGGGCGCACCCAGGAAAACCAGCATATCGTAGATTTCCTCCGGGGCATTGAAGGTTATTTTTTTACTCTCTTTAACATCATGGACCTCAAAAGCAAAACCAGCGTGCATATTAGGGGCAATTACCAGGCCTATGGTATTAAAGGGGTCGGCAAACATTTTATATAATGGAAGATTCCAGGCTCCGGCAGCGGTTTTATCAGCCATAAAGATGATAATTGGCTCAGAGGTTCTTTCCTCTATTGCCATCTCCGCAACTCCAGGGCCCATCCCCTTTACATTCCCGGAGAAGGCATCAGCCAGCAAGTCCTGGCCGGCGCCATATAGTTTAAGCTTTTTGGCTACATCCGTACCTTTTATGAATGTATCCCAGGCCAGCTTGTGAATGCGTTCGTTTAATTCCCCGTGCTGATGAGTCATAATAAGTTGCAGGTCATCGCCGCAGGCGGTCACGTGGTAATCTATAAGAAGTCCCTGTGTTTTGGCCTTTTCCATACTCTCTTTTGCCGTAGCCAGTATGTCGGGATGGGAACTGGAGTGTCCTACATAGCCACCAATATCAGCCTTGATTACACTTAAGGTTACCTTCATCACCTCTCCTTTATATTTTATTAAACAAGTACCGGCGCCTTAAATTCGCCAAAAACTCCCCGCATAACCCCACAAACCTCGCCTAAAGTAGCATAAGCCCGAACTGCGTCCAGGATATACGGCATAAGATTCTCATTACCGTGGGCCGCTTGTTCAAGAGCCTGTAATCTTTGGGCCACCTCCCATTGACCGCGCTCACGGCGTATCCGGTTAAGTCTATCCAGGTGTCGCTTCTCGCTAGCTTTATCCATCTTTAAAATCGGGATAGATATGGGTTCCTCCGCTACATAATCATTAACCCCGATTACAATCTGCTCCTTATTATCAACAGCTTGCTGATATGTATATGCGGAATTGGCAATCTCCTGCTGGAAAAAGCCAGTTTCAACACACCTTAAAACACCGCCGCGTTCCTCGATCTGCTTAAAATACTCCCTGGCCCTTGCTTCCATTTGAGAGGTCAATGCTTCAACATAGAAACTGCCGCCCAGAGGGTCAATAGTGCTGGCAACACCGCTCTCAAGGGCGATGATTTGCTGGGTGCGCAGTGCAATCCGCACAGCCTTATCTGAGGGGAGGGCTAAAGCTTCGTCCATAGAGTTGGTGTGCAGGGACTGTGTCCCACCCATAATAGCCGCCAGGGCCTGGAGTGTGGTACGTACAATATTATTTTCTGGCTGCTGGGCAGTAAGGGTACACCCGCCCGTCTGAGTATGGAATCGCAGCCATTGAGAGCGTTCACCGGCCCCAAAACGGGTTTTCATTTCCTTGGCCCAGATTCGCCGTGCGGCACGGAACTTGGCAATTTCTTCAAAGAAATCATTATGGGCAGCAAAGAAGAAACTGAGACGTGGGGCGAAGTCGTCAACCTTCAAACCTCTGTCTAAACCAGCCTGCACATAGGCAAGACCGTCGGCTAAAGTAAAAGCAAGTTCCTGCACTCCGGTAGCCCCGGCCTCGCGGATATGGTACCCGCTAATGCTTATAGTGTTCCACAGAGGAACATGTTTGGTGCCAAACTCCATAGTATCTACAATAAGACGCATGGACGGCTGCGGGGGATATATATATGAATTCTGAGCAACATACTCTTTTAAAATATCATT
>JACVQG010000312.1 GCA_015661045.1 Dehalococcoidia bacterium
CTGGATAAGCGGGAAGATAACTAACTGGAAAGAGGTTTTCCCCGGGACAAAAGCCGTCGGCAAAACCACCCTCCATGTCTTTACACGAAGCGATGCCGCCGGCGCGCCGGAGACCTGGGCAGCCTACCTGAGCAAGAAGCAGGAGGACCTGCTAGGGACAGGGGTTTACGGCGATCCGGGGTTAGCAGAGGCAGTACGCAGGGACCCTCTGGGCATAGGCTTCAACAACATCGGCTATGCTTACGATGTCAAAACCAGAAAGCAGGTCGAGGGTTTGCTGGTCATCCCCATCGACGTTAACGGGAATGGCAAAATAGACCCCGAGGAGAATTTCTACGGCACTCTGGATGAGATAAATAAGGCCATAAGCACGGGGGCCTATCCATCTCCACCGGCGCGGGAACTCAATCTGGTTACCCTTCGCGAATTCAAAGGGGTTACTAAAGAGTTCGTAAAATGGATTTTGACAGATGGCCAGAAGTATGCCCCGGAGGCGGGATATATCCCGCTTTCCCAGGCAAAAGTGGATAGTCAACTTCCCAAACTGAAGTGATGGGAGCATTATTCGGCTAAATCCCCCTACAAGGGGGGTGCCGAAGGCGGGGGATTTTATGTTCAAAGGAACAATCAATGACCGTAGACCAGGGGAACAACATAATTACTCTTAACACAGTATCAAAAAAGACCATCGTATCCAGAAGAAGGCTGGCGGAGCTTGTGTCAACCAGGCTTATGCTGGCGGCAACGGCCTTTGTCGGCGCTCTGGTGCTAATTATCGCTATCGGGCTTTTCCTGAAGGCAAGGCCGATCCTGGAAGCCAATTCTTTAGGCGAGTTGCTCTTCTCCTCTACCTGGCGCCCCTCACGAGGAGAATTTGGCTTTTTCCCCTTCATAATGGGTACCCTGTGGGTTACTATCCTCGCCGGGCTTATCGCCATGCCTATTAGCATTCTTGGCGCTCTATATCTTGCGGAATACGCTCCCAAGAGAATAAGCGCCTTGATGAAGCCGGCTATAGATTTACTCGCCGGCATACCGCCTGTAGTTTATGGTATCTGGGGTTTACTTGCCCTGGCTATCGGCGGCATTAACATCGGTTTTAATGTGTTGACAGGCGGCATAGTGCTGGCAATAATGGTAATACCTGTGATAATGTCCGTCTCAGAAGAGGTATTCAGAATGGTGCCCCAGGAGATTAAGGAAGCCTCGCTGGCCATCGGCGCTACTAAATGGGAGACTGCCAAGAATGTGGTAATTCGCAATTCGCTCCCCGGATTGGCAGCAGCTACAATCCTGGGTTTCTCCCGCGCCTTCGGAGAGACGATGGCGGTACTGATGGTCGTGGGGAACATTGCCCGGGTTCCATCCTCGGTGTTAGACCCGGCCTATCCCTTAACAGCCTTGATTGCCAACAACTATGGCGAAATGATGTCCATTCCCCTTTATGATTCGGCGCTTTTGCTGGCAGCTTTAATACTGTTTCTGGCAGTTGTCTTTTTTAATGTTGCGGCCAGATTGGTTCTGGCCAAGATTCAACAGAGGTGGGCCTAGATGCACCGCAGGAGAGTAGAGGAAGCCATCTTCAAAGGCTTGATGATAGCCTCGATAACTATTGTCGCCGGCAGCCTCCTGAGCATAGTGGCGATACTAGCCTGGAAGGGCCTGCCCGCACTTAATATCGCTATGGTGACACAGACCCCCAAAGGTGGGTATTACCTGGGAAAAGAGGGGGGTATTCTCAATGCCATTGTTGGCTCTCTCTATCTAGCCACCGGGGCGACAGTGCTGGCTTTTATCATCTCTCTTATGGTGGCGCTATTCCTCCAGCGGGAATACATCGGCAAAACCCGGTTTGCCGGCCTTGTCAGGTTATCTCTGGATATCCTGTGGGGTATCCCCTCCATTGTCTACGGGGCCTTTGGCTTTGCCATAATGCTCTACATGGGTATAAGGGCATCGCTGCTGGGGGGCATCATAGTCTTGACCCTGCTCGAGATCCCCATACTGACCAGAGCTCTCGACGAGGTTGTGAGAATGATACCGAAGGATTTAAAAGAGGCTTCTTACGCATTAGGTACGACCAGGCTGGAGACAAGTTTCAAAGTAGTCGCCAGGCAGGCTTTACCCGGAATAATAACGGCGGTATTGCTGGCCTTCGGTAGAGGCATCGGAGATGCTGCTTCGATATTATTTACCGCTGGCTACACAGACCGTATCCCAACCTCGTTGTTTGACCCGGTAGCTTCTCTGCCGCTGGCAATTTTTTTCCAGCTTGGCACGCCGTTTCCGGAGGTACAGGCCAGAGCATACGCATCAGCAGTGATTCTTCTGGTGATAATACTCTCGATAAGTATTGTCTCCAGGCTTCTAACTAAAAGACTGGCAAGAAACACAGTGAAGTAGTAAGGACCAAGATTTTATGAACAGCGCTTGCATTGATATACGGAATTTAAATGTCTTTTATGATGGGCATACTGCCCTGAAAAATATCAGTCTTTCTATTCCACACCGGCAGATTACAGCCATTATCGGCCCCTCCGGCTGCGGCAAGACAACCCTTCTCAGGTCTATCAACAGGCTAATAGACTTTTCTGACGGGGTAAAGGTCTCCGGTGAGATATTGGTGGACGGACAAAATATTCTGGGGCCAAAAGCAGATGTTACTTCACTGAGAAAGAAAATAGGGCTTATCTCTCAGAAACCTTCCCCGTTACCCATGTCCGTTTATGATAATGTCGCCTATGGCCCCCGAATCCACGGGATGCGGGATAAAAAAGAGTTAGATAAGACTGTCAGGAATTGTTTAGAGACCGCCGGACTATGGGAGGAACTGAAAGACAGGCTCCGGACTTCGGCAACTAAACTATCGGTAGGACAGCAGCAACGCTTATGCCTGGCGAGAAGCCTGGCCGTTAAACCGGAAATCCTGCTGTGCGATGAGCCTACTTCGGCTCTCGACCCCGTTTCATCTCAGAACATAGAGAACAAGCTAGCCGAGTTAAAGAAATACTATACCATCGTCATAGTTACTCACAATATACACCAGGCCATGAGGCTGGCAGATTATGTGGTACACCTCTATTTGGGCGAATTGGTCGAATACGGCCCTGCAAATGAAGTGTTCCAGAAGCCAAAAGAGGATAGGACAAGGGCTTATATCAACGGCACTGCCTTTAAGGAGTTGGAAATAGACTCCCAGATCAACCTGAAAGGTAAGGTGTGCCCGCTTAATTTCGTGTTCGCCAAGGAGGCGTTAGAAACGAGGTGCCGAGAGGAATGGAAGCCGACGGCCAGAAGGTAATTAGCGTCAAACAGATTAATAAAACAGACTGGGAGGTGATTATTCAAAAACAAGAATAGAAAGGTGAAAAACTCCATGGCCTCTCATGTCCCGATAATTGTCAATAACTATTTATTGTGACAAAAGCAGGATAGGGAGCCTTTGTCATTCTGGAGCGTAGCGAAGAATCTCAGGGCGGAGTCGAAGTGAAAGTAATGTATGGATCCCGAAAAGTCGGGATTAACAATAACATAGAAAGGAAGTCCCAATTTATATGAAAGATAATGTCAGTCTCGAAGAGTTAAAAGAGCTAGTAAACGGCCTCAACTTTGCCGAAAAGGTGGACCGCTCGCTGCGCCTTATCAGTGAGGCATACCAGGAATATGGCGACCGTCTGGTTGTGGCCAATAGCCTGGGCAAGGACTCTGTGGCTGTATGGCACCTGGCGAAACGGGTGTCGCCAAAGATCCGTGGATTCATAGTCACCACCCGTTACAAGCCCCGTGAAACGGTGGAATTCATGAAGCAGGAGGTGGCCCGTTATCCGGAGCTTCAGGTCTTCCGCAATGATGCACCCATACCCGATGAGCTTTATCGCTCCGACCCGGACCGTTGCTGTGATATCCTCAAGGTAAAGCCGGTGCAGTGGGCTATAGAGAAAATGAATGTAGATTGCTGGGTAACCGGCCTCCGCTGCACCGAAGGCAGAACCCGCACTGATTACCGTGAAATAGAGGAGCGGGATAAAGGGTTGATTAAGCTTAACCCCATCCTCCTGTGGCAGGAGCGTGAGGTGTGGCAGTACCTGGCCCTTTATAGTGTGCCAGTCAACCCGCTGTACGCCAAAGGATACCGCTCCCTGGGCTGCCTGCCGTGCACACGGATTACCAACGATGGGGATGAGCGCGCCGGACGGTGGGTAGGCACCAGCAAATGCGGCGGTGAATGCGGCATCCATACCCGGCCTTTAAAGACCGCCTCTACAACCTGAAAGAGCGAGCTATCACAATGCCTAAGCTGAGAGAATGGTTGCCACTTTTTCAGAGGCACCGCTTTTGCTCCAAATGCCAACTTTCTGTGGAATTCACGGGGGCGCCGCCGGATAATCCCTCGGAAACTCTGATAAAAAAGATAGCCGGTAACCGCAGAACGGTCTCAATTCACTGGTTAGAGGAGCATATTGCTGATGCTCTCTACTACGCTGAGTTGCGCCATAGTGCTGGTGTGAACGACATAGGGCTGTGGGGCTCAGCAGTTTTCGGTAAGGAATCCGCCAAGGTCGTGGCAGAGATGCGCCCCGAGTTCGGCGTTATCCGGGATAAGGATAATTGTGCTTAGTATCTTTAGATGCAGGTCCATTTAACGATAGCGCTTTGGGGGAGTGTTTAGCATATCGTTGCAAAGGTTACGAAGAAGCGGGGTTTAAATTTTCCTCATTCCCTCTAAAATAGCTACTTTATTCCCCTCGCCCTATAAGGGAGAGGTTAGGGAGAGGGTGAGTGTAGTTGAGTGGGAACTACCCCTCTCTTTAATTCTCTCCCCAAAGGGGCGAGAGGTTTTGGGTGCTACATTAAGTCCTGTTCGCTAACGCCCGGTTTAAGAAATGGGTTCCATTGCCTTTCGGCGCCGATGGTGGTCTCCGACCCATGCCCCGGATAGGCTACCGTATCATCGGGCAGTACCAGCAGCCTTGAATGGATACTATCCATCAGTTGATGAAGGTTCCCACCCGGGAGGTCGAAACGTCCGATACCATAGTTGAAAAGGGTATCCCCTGTAAAAACGACCCCGTGGCCTACCAGGCAAATACCCCCGGAACTGTGGCCGGGGGTGTGCAATACAGTAAAGCTAAGCTCTCCTAGCTTCAGGGTATCGCCGCCATGCAATAGCTGGTCGGGAGGAGGAGGGGCATCTACCTTAAAGCCAAACATGGAAGACGCCATTTGTTTTTGGTCCTGGCCGGGCATCTTTTCATC
>JACVQG010000036.1 GCA_015661045.1 Dehalococcoidia bacterium
GGAGATAAATGGAGAAGAGCGCCGCCTGCCTTCCGAGGTGGAAACAACCGTTTTTCGTGTTTGCCAGGAAGCTATTACGAATATCTCTAAACATGCCAGTGCAGCGACAGTATTGATAGAAATAAATTTCAAGCCGTCCAGCCTGGCTGTAGTTATAGAGGACGACGGGCAGGGTTTTAATCTGTCATCTGTAACCGCTACCTCGCCTCTCCAGGGTTTTGGCCTTTTAGGGATGCGTGAAAGGGTGAACCTGGTGGGGGGCACTTTAAATATTTCCACCAGGTCCGGTCAGGGGACCCGGATTGTACTGGAAGTGCCGTATAGTAAAGCGGTGGAACATGGGTAAAATACACGTGCTGATTGTTGACGACCATGCTATGTTCAGGGAGGGTCTGCGCGCCCTGTTAGCCATCTATCCCGATATTGAGGTTGTAGGTGAAGCTGCTGACGGACGGGAGGCGATAGAGAAAGCACACCAACTCACTCCAGATATAATACTCATGGACATAGCTATGCCGGGGTTGGGCGGGCTGGAAGCTACTTTAGAGCTACGCCGTGAAAACTCTTCGAGTAAAATCGTGGTACTTACGCAGCATGAAACCAAAGAATATATATTCCGTTTTCTAAAAGCAGGAGCAAGTGGATATGTATTGAAGAAAGCGGCAGGTACCGACCTCGTCTCGGCAATCAGAATGGTTAATGAAGGGGGGCTATATTTACATACCACCCTGGCCACACAGGTGCTGGCTGAATATTTAGGCAAACCAGACTCAGCAGGTGGTGGATATGAGACCCTTACGGAACGGGAACGCCAGGTTTTAAAGCTGATCGCCGAGGGTTCTACAAACCAGGAGATTTCAGATTACCTCTCATTGAGTATAAAAACAGTGATGGCGCACCGGGCTAATATTATGGAGAAACTGGGCGTCCATGATCGTACGGAACTTGTAAAATATGCTATCCGTATGGGGTTAATACCACTACAGATGGATGCAGAGGCAGCTAAATAGGGTCTTTATTACGCAACAATAGGGAGTGATTAACCCTGAAATAGGTTGCACGCCCGATTCATAACTCACCCTTAGAGCTTTACAATGATAGTGAAAGGAGGGTGAGTGAGATGAAAGAATATAGAGGAGCTCAGTGGACAAAGGAAGGAACCTATTGGAGCCTTAAAACCGGAGAGTTTGTATCGATAGCCAAAGAAGGGGGAATATTACCAGGAGAGGGTGACAGGCGTTATGTGCGGACCCCGATAGCGCTGGTGATAATCGCCGGTCCAATGATGGGTTTGCTGTACCTGATCTTTCTACCACTCCTGGGTATTGTGGGGTTGGCAAGCTTTGCGTCGCAGCGGTTAGCTCAACGGGTCCGGGAAGCGGGACATGCTGCACGGGTTGCCCGGGAGGTTGCGGCGCATAAAAGGGGAGGGGTTGTACACAAGGGATGAAGAAGAGTATAGAGAGACCGCATAGCTTGCCAGGATGAGGGGGTGATTTCAGAAACTCGAAATAGAAAAGGAGAAGATAATGCTGGACAAACACCCTCCAGCGATTGAATCGCCCCGATATAATAGAGGTAAAGCTTTTTGGATAGGGATGGGATTGTTAGTAATCGCCATCCTTATCCTCCTATTCAAGACAGCGGGGGTGGGGGCACAGGCTCCTCCTCCCGCTGAACCCTGTTTACAGTGTCATGTTATCCCTGGATTAGAAAAAAAACTACCAAACGGTGAGAAACTGAAACTCACGATATCTGCTGAATCTTTTGCCCGGTCTGTTCATGGTAGCCGGCTTATTTGCTCCGATTGCCATGCCGGTTATATAACCGCTCCCCATCCTAACCGCAACATAGACAACCGGAGGTCTTATTCAATTGCCCAGTATGAGGTATGCAAAAAGTGTCATTTTGCTAACTATACCAAAACCCTTGATAGTGTACACTATGCAATGTTAAACAAGGGTAACCAAAATGCTCCCGTGTGCACCGATTGCCACACCTCTCATGACGTAACTCACCCCGATAAACCCCGCCGGGCCATCTCCCAGGCTTGTTCTGCTTGCCATACCGCTATTTCTAAAACATATGTAACGAGTGTGCATGGTAAGGCGCTGGTTGAAGAAGACAATAAGGATGTTCCTGTATGCACAGACTGCCACGGAGTACACAATATCCATGACCCCAGGATAGAGAGTTACCGTCTCGATGTCCCTGATCTTTGCGCCCGTTGCCACACCGACGAGACTTTAATGGATAAATATGACATTTCCACCAGAGTGGTGCAAACCTATCTCAGTGATTTTCACGGTGTTACAGTCAGCCTGCGGCAGAAGCAATCTCCCGACTCCCGGACTACAGAGGCTGTTTGCACTGATTGTCATGGTGTGCATGATATAGCCCGTGTGGAGTCAACCAATTCACCGGTAATGAAAGCTAACCTGGTAAAGACATGTCAAAAATGTCATCCCGATGCAGGTCCCAACTTCCCATCAGCCTGGCTTTCTCATTACGAGCCAAGCCCGCAAAAAGCGCCTATGGTTTATTTTGCCAGATTGTTCTACCTGGCATTTATTCCCTTTATGATTGTTGGTCTATCTATTCACGTAATGCTGAACCTGTGGAGAGCAATTACTCACCGATAGTTGGATAGTTGGAGGCAATGTATGGAACAGACGTTAGAAGCTGGACCTATAACCAGGGCCAGGGCGGAGTATGTGGAGCGTTTCAGCCTCAGCCAGCGTATGGAGCACCTGGCAATTATGATCACGTTTACGGGCCTGGCGATTACCGGCTTACCACAAAAATATGCCGGCGCTGCTTTATCGCAGTGGTTAATCATACATATGGGAGGGATAGAGCTTACCCGCCTTATTCACCGTATACTTAGCTTTATATTCACAGCCGGCGCCCTTTACCATGCCGGTATTATCTTTGTATCCATTGCCAGGCACCAGTTCAGGCCAAACATATTTTTTTCCTTCCGTGATTACAGGGACGCTATTGCGGTGCTACGTTACGATCTGGGTATTTCGGATAAACATCCCGAATTTGATCGGTTTGACTTCCGTCAGAAATTTGAATACTGGGGGATTGTGTTCGGCGGCATTATTATGCTCATATCGGGATATTTTCTGATGTTTCCGATATTTTTTACCCGCATCCTCCCCGGACAAGCTATACCTGTTGCAAAAGTATTCCATAGCTACGAAGGGCTTATGGCTTTTTTAGTTATCATCATCTGGCATCTATACGGAGCTCATCTGGAACCTGATAAGTTTCCCGGTGATACCACAATTTTTACCGGAAAGATTTCTCGTGAGCGAATGCAAAAAGAGCACTCTCTGGAATATGAAAGGATAGTACGAGAAGAGAGGGAAAGGGATGAAAAGGCTCAAGAGGAAAAAGAAAAGATTGATGAAAAGGTAAATTAAATTGCTGGTCCCACTGATATATAATAACGTGACACGAAATTAAGATTAACTACTTAAGCGCCCCGGCCGAATCGAAGATAATCTTGGAGGTCAGGTAATCTAAAACCATAATAGTTCAATCACAGATACAAAACATACGATAAAACATTGTATTTAGATAGGCATTATGCTATAATTTTTACCATTGATGTTATTGATGTTTTGGGTTTACAACCATTTGATGGCTGTAAGCCCATAGTTTTTTATATTTACAAAAAAGGGGGTAAATTTAATGATATTCCGTTACAAAAACACATTAACGCTTTTAGCTGTTCTTAGTTTAGCTATCGTTATCTTATCGTTTGGCTGTGCTAAAACCCCGGAACAACCACCCACTCCTCCATCTACTCCCGCTCCTACGGTTGTGCAACCAACTACTCCTCCCTCGACGGGTACAGGGGCGACAAAACCCGCGGGTGACCCGGCAGCCGGTGAGAAGGTTTTTAACGCTCAGGGATGCAACGCCTGTCACGTGGCTAAGGGGTCTGGGGGCCAGGTAGGTCCAAAACTGGACGGAATCTGGGGGTCTAAAATTAAATTGACTAATGGCCAGGAAGTCGCCGTAGATGAAAGCTACGTACGGGAGTCTATAGTTAGTCCTTCGGCTAAGGTAGTTGCAGGTTATCAGCCCATTATGCCCACCTCTTATGCCTCGTTACCAGCTCAGGATTTACAAAACTTGATTTCTTTTACGGCGAGTCTTACTAAATAGCCTCTCCGCTAGCACGTCTCCATCAACGGCTGATTACACGACAGTTTTTAAAACGGGAGAGTCCAGAGAGGGCGGAAGCCCTTTTTGGCGGGGTCTTAGGGGTGTCCCCTAAACAAAAGAATCTCTGGGCGGGCGGGCGGGTGGGAAAGAAAAGGTTTGCCTTTACCGTACTGTACCCCAGGCTGAAGCCTGGGGCATTGGGAACCTCTCCCATAAGCTTGTATTGGCCCAAATATGTATGCATCGGTAAAAAAGGGGGTTCCTCAATTTGAAAAAGTGTCGTGTACTGGGCCATCAATGGAGAGGAGTTGGGGTTATTTTTGAGGGAAAAAGTAGCGGGGCATTAAGACTGCAGTAGTTTTAATGCTCCGCTGGTATTTAAATAGGCAATAACGGAAACCAACATCAGGTTTTAGTTCTCGAAGTAGTCTTCATCCAACTGTCGTCCAGCGACACCTGTTAACATAGCGGCTTTTGCTACCGCTTTAGCCACTGCCCGATGGACGGCCAGGTTCAATGGCTGGGAAATAAGTTCTCCAGGTTCAGTCGTTTTGACAATAGCTTCAGCAGCGGCTATAAACATTTCTTCGTTGAACTTTCGGGCGCGTGAATCTGCCACACCTCGCCAAATACCTGGATAACCCAGTATATTGTTTACTGCTTTGCCGTCGGTCGCCAGGGCTGCACCGGCTGCTTTAGCTACACCGGGATCTATCTCCGGGTCGGGATTGGATAGGGCGAATATTATCTGGCCGGGGTTGACCATCTCCGGTTTTATAAGGTCTTTTACGGTGCTCAAGCCGATAACTAAGTCAGCAGTGCGCATAATTTCTTCCAGGCTGGAGGCGATACCTCCCCGTTGTACATGGCGTTGAATGCTGGCCTCCGAACGTGCGGTACCAAGGACAGGGTTCCCCGTAAAATTGCTAATCATCTCGGCCACGGTAAGTCCTGCTGCGCCCAGACCGATCATACCAATCTTGATTTTATGTATGTCCTTCCTGGTAAGCGCACAAGCATTTATTACCGCAGCCAGCACCACCACAGCGGTACCCTGCTGATCGTCCTGCATGACCGGAATATCCAGTTCATCCTTGAGTTTTTCCAGCACACCGAAACAGCATGGAGCACAGATATCTTCTAATTGAATGCCACAAAAGGTAGGAGAGATATGTTTCACTGTGTTTATAATGTCCTGTTCATTTTTGCTATTTAACAGGATGGGGATACCATTCAGTCCGACCAATTGCTGTAGGAGTGCAGCTTTGCCTTCCATCACAGGCATCCCGGCCACGGGACCTATATCACCCAATCCGAGTACGGCCGTGCCATCGGTGACAATGGCTATGTTGGAGCTGATGGAAGTATATAAATTTTTTAATGAGGCATCTTTCCTGATAAGGTTGCATACCTCAGCCACACCCGGAGTATAGACTTTGCGGAGGTCGCTCAGGGAGTTAACCGGGTAGGTGCTGACCATCTTGATTTTTCCTCCCAAATGGAGCTGGAGCACCTCGTCACGGACCTCCAGAACGGTGGTCACATCCAGTTGAGTAACAGATTTCAGCACCCTATCCAGATGGGCTTCATCATCTACGATGATGTCAATATCGCGGATAACGTTATGGTATCCCAACTGCACTGTCTGGATATTGCCAATATTAGCGCCGGCAGCGCCTATAGCTGAAGCCAGACGGCCCAGGGTGCCAGGCACATTATGGTTTTTGCAACGTAATGTGCGGACAATCCCATAACGGTGCTCGTGTACAGGTATAATGGTAGGAGGTACTTTTTTAACAACCATGTTTATCTCCGTTAATCAACTTTAGTTAGCTGTATTGCCCCAGAGGTGCAGAACTGCACACATGTAGGATGGCCATCGCAGCGGTCGCATATAGATAGCTTTTCCAGACCGTCGCTCCACCATATAGCATCGTAAGGGCAAGCCTCAACACATGCCATACATCCGTTACACTGATTATGGTCAATTGATATTACACCTGTAGCTTGACTCTGGCTCAAGGCACCCATTGGGCATGATTCCACGCAGGGAGTTGGCGATGGACATAGCTGGCAGATATGCGGTTCAAATAAAGACTCGCTATACTTATCGGTTATACGGATCCTGGATCTTTCGGGGTTCACCACGCCATCATGATAGATAGGACAGACCATCTCACACAGGCGGCATCCACTACACACCGGTATGTTAACCTTGATTTCCAAAGCCCGTTGCATTTTCAACTCTGTCATGCCTGGCCTCCTATCCCGAGCGAAACTGGCTTTATCTGAAGCCTCTCTATTGTCTGTGGCGTTGGCACACCGTTTTTATCCCAGCTATGGAGTTGATAGTATTCGTCCAGCATCTCCTGCCATTTTTTCATATCTAACATCTCACCGGCGGCAGAGCCGGCTGGCACCGGCTCGTTGTACCAGGACTCCGGCGCTACATCGTATTCACGGGTGCCCAGGCCAAATTTACCCAGAAGGAGCCGTTCCGTAGTATATATACGCTCCGCAATCTCTTTCATCTGGTCAACCGGTATGTTCAAACCCGTGGCAACGTAGACGAATTTGCTGAATTCATCCCATGAAGGTGCATTCGGTGTATTAAACACAGTTTGGAAACGGCAAAAGCCCAGGGCGTCACAGGCGGCGAAAAGGAGTTCATGCCACCAGACCATTCGGGCCTTGCCTTCATATGATTTGTAGTCCGGAGATACCGGCCCGCCATAATATTTCTCCAAGAAATCAGCCGGCAAACGGAGAACATCAGTACCCGGACGGCTGCGGTGCGGGTGGCCTCCGAGAGTCGAAACTGCTTGCGAAAAAGTGAAGCTTTTGACTACCCGCCCACCGACAGCCGAGATTACACCATTTCTGATGAGTGTCAGGTATTTAGCGGATTCTGGCGGCAGTCTGTTAAGACAATAAGGCCCATCAGCTAGAATATCGCCAAAACCACGGCGATAAATAATATCGTTTATAAGGGATAACATTGCATCCGCATCCCCCCACTTCAGGGTCCGGCCTATATCTTTTTGGGTAATGATTCCTCTCTCATATAGCTCCATGGCAAAACCAATCAGGAAGCCAGATTCCATAACATCAAGGCCTGCTTCGTTACAGACCTGGCTAGCGTATATAACCGTAGCGGGGTCCAGGACTTCGGTGTCAATGCCCAGATGTCCTATGGCGCCATATTCGGGGCCTTGCCCTCTGTTGCCGGCATACTTACCATCCTTGATGAGGTATCGGGCGCGGCAATGCACCAGGCAGCCGGAACAGGATGCCATGCCGAGGCTATGCTCATCAAATTTCTCGGCATACAAGTTTTTCATTCTCTCGCCCAGAGATACCCGGTCATTATGGGAGAGTAGCCAGCCACCCGTATCGGCTGGAGCTACCAATAATGGGGTGCCAAAGCGTTTCATGGCCTTGGTCCACTTGCGGGCGAGAAGAGCATCGCCTTGTTCTTTAAAGTAATCGAGAAAAGCCTGGGGGTGGGCAATAGTGACATCTTGAGTGCCATGGGCAGCAATGGCTTTGAGTTTTTTGGAACCCATTACTGCTCCCATACCGAAACGGCCGGCGGCATCTTTAACATCGGTCATCACGTTAGCATATCTCACCAGGTTTTCACCGGCGGGTCCGATAACTATCGCGCGGATATCAGGGTCGCCGGTCTCCTGACGGATGGCAACCTGGGTATCCCAGGTGTTTTTGCCCCAAATACCCTGGGCATCCTTTATCTGGATTTTATCATCGGTAATCAATAGATAGACTGGCTTCTCACTCTTGCCAGTGATAACCAGGTGATGGAACCCTGCGTAGACCATCTCCGGGGCAAAGTGGCCGCCGCAGTTGGAATCTCCCAGGTTACCATTATCGGGGGAACGGCTGGTTATATTGAAGCGGGCGGTGCCAAAGCCGGGGATACCGGTAAGTAGACCGGCCCCGATAATAAGGGGATTATCCGGGCTAAAGGGGTCGGTATCGGGCTTTATCATAGAATAGAGCAAGAGCATATTGATACCCCGCGCTCCCAGGTACTTTTGCCGCCATTCTAAGGGAATTTCCCGTTTGGTCACCGTTTTGTTAGTTAGATCAATAAAAGCTATTTTTCTGGTTAACATCTGCCACTCCCTGAA
>JACVQG010000037.1 GCA_015661045.1 Dehalococcoidia bacterium
CTGTAAAAGTTGAAAGCAGGTCAGGTAATGAAGGCAGAGGGGGAGATGAAACTCCGAAAACACAGGAGCGGCAGAGCGGAGAAAGAGAATCGCCGTCAAGGAATACAACCTCCATCTCAGGAAATATCGCGAAAGTTAGCAGGACAGAGCTAACCATCGAAGGTAAAACTATCTCTATCAGGCCTGACACAAGGATTGAAGGAACTCCCGCAATTGGTCTTAAGGCTCAGGTTGAAGGGCAGCAACAGCCCGACGGTAAAATTATTGCCATTTCTGTGAAGATAACATCCATCCCAGATGCTTCTCCAAAGGCAAAAGTATCTGGAACAACACCCGGGCACAGGGAAGAGCAGGACAAAGAGAAAGAAACACCGCAAAGAGGCTCTATTCTCTTCACCGGCACTGTCAGCTCGTTCAAGGCCCCTTTCAATGAAATAACTGTTGATGGTAAAGTCATAACCATAAATAAGGGAACTGCTGTGGAAGGGGTTCTTGCTGTGGGTAGGAGGGTAAGGATTAAGGGTCAGACCGGGTCTGATGGTAAGATGGTAGCCAGTTCTATTACGGTTTACGATAGCAGGTCAAAAACAGCGCAAACCCGCTAACAGCCAGTAACTCTTATTTTATTAAATAAAGCCCCGCCTCACGGGTCAACCCGTGAGGCGGGGCTTTATCATTCCCTCCTTCCAACCTGACATTAATGAATGTAACAACGTTTTACTTTTAGAGAAACTTAAAAGGGAGGGCTATCATGAACCAGGTTAATCGCATCTTAGCATATATAGAAAAGTTGTTTGGCAAACCACCCGCACTTGTTCCGGTACCGGTTAAACATCAGCCGCAAAAACGGTAACTAAATTCTCTTGGAGTTGTATGTTATCTCCTGTGTGGAGATCGGGTGGGACTCGCATCAACTTCTCTACGGTTTATGGAAATAAAGATGCTACGGCTGACAATACGGAAATAGAAACGTTTTAACAATCAGGAAGTGAAAGAAAGGAGGTCCTGACAAATAAAAGACTCTAAAAGCCATCATATATCTGTTTTTAAGACACAATCCATCCAAATACGGAGGAGGTCAACATGACGAAATCTAAATTTAAATTTCTACTTAAATACGGCATATCAGCGTTAGTGCTATTCTTTCTGGCAATGGGAGTAGGTAGGGTTATCCCGGCGGCAGCCCAAGCCGGTATACTTGACCATGTGACAGTAACCCCGGCCAGCGCAACATTGGTTCCGGGTGGCGCCCAGCAGTTTACCGCTCAGGCATTTGATATCGCTAATAACCCGGTAGCTGGCGCTACATTCCTGTGGAATATGGCGTCTGGCGGTGGGACAATCAGCCCGGCAGGGTTATTCACCGCCGGTACGACTCAGGGTACATTCACTAATACAGTGCAAGCCTTTGCAGTTCAGGGCGCCGTAATCAAATTTGGTAGCGCCTCGGTAACTGTTACAGCGCCGGCCCTAGGCCCGCTGGACCATGTTACCGTATCCCCGGCTAGCGCTACTGTAGCTCTAGGCGGAACTCAACAGTTCACCGCTCAGGGCTTCGATGCAGCTAATACTCCGATAACCGGACTCGGCTTTACATGGAATGTGGCGGCTGGCGGTGGAACCATAAACGCTGGTGGCCTGTTCACTGCCGGTATTACTTCTGGCAGCTTCCTCAATACAGTACAAGCTGTTGCAGTGCAGGGCGCTATCATTAAGATAGGCACTGCATCTGTGACTATCACTGTGGCTCCGGGACCCCTCGACCATGTAGTTGTATCCCCGGCCAGTGCAATATTAGCAGTTAGCGGAACACAGCAGTTCACTGCCCAGGGATTCGACGTGGCTAACGTTTCTATTCCAGGACTGAGCTTCAGTTGGAGTGTCGTAGCTGGAGGAGGGGGCATAAACGCTGGTGGCCTGTTCACTGCCGGTAGTATTTCTGGAAGCTTCCTCAATACAGTACAAGCTGTTGCAGTGCAGGGCGCTATCATTAAGATAGGCATTGCATCTGTGACTATCACTGCTGCTCCGGGTCCCCTCGACCATGTAGTTGTATCCCCGGCCAGTGCATTATTAGCAGTTAACGGAACACAGCAGTTCACTGCCCAGGGGTTCGACGCGGCTAACATTTCTATTCCAGGACTGGGTTTTGGTTAATGTCGTAGCTGGAGGAGGGACCATAAATGCTAGCGGCCTGTTCACTGCCGGTATTACTTCTGGCAGCTTCCTCAATACAGTACAGGCTGTCGCAGTACAGGGCGCGATAATCAAAATTGGTAGCGCTTCGGTAACTGTAACCGTCGCTCCTATCCCTGTGCCTCGGCCTGAGAAGCTAGCAGCGAAGAAAATATTACGCCTGGTTGATAGTTCCATCGACACCGTCGGTTTTGAAAATTTCCTGGGCGTTCAGTGGTCCATCAAAGAGGACGGACAGACCAGGATAGTTAAGGCAATTCCGGGGGTAGTCAATGCCCTTAGTGAAACGTCTATCACCTTACTGCCCAACGGGCAGACGGATACTCAGGTCTTCACTTTTACCTCACTGACCAGGATGCTGTCAAAACTCGATAGACTTCAAGTGGGTGATAAAGCGGTGGTTGCTACAGTTGATGGAGTCACCAGTCTGGTTATCCCCATTCCAATCCGTGGAGTCAGTGACCTGGACAAAGAGGACAGGAGTGGGCCAAACAGGGGAAAAGATGATGACGGTGACGATGACGAGGATGAGGACGTTCGCGACCAAATCAAAGAGCTGAAAAAGGGATCTAACGAGCAGCTTAAAGACATGAGAGATGCCGTCCGTGACCAGGTTAAAGAGTTAAGGGGGGACCTTCGGGACCAACAAAAGGAGGGGCGGCAGGGATCAAATAGAGAGCGGGACTGAAAATTAAGAAAAAAATATAGGATTATCGATTCTGAACTAAAAAGAGGCCCGGGAATATTCCCGGGCCTCTTTTTATATACCTCTATTAAAGATATTAGCTAACCGGTTATGTCTCCTATTAAAAGCGCTCTTGACAAGGCCGTATTATATGGGCATACTCAGTCTTGATGAATCAATCTACTGTATCATTACGGAGCTTGCTGTTCGTTCCCGGTAACCAGCCTCCCAAGATAGAAAAGGCCAGAAACCTGGCGCCTGATATTTTGGTCCTTGACCTGGAGGATTCTGTCCCTCCGGCGGAGAAGCCTAAGGCGCGGGATATCGTAAGCAGTTTGTTACCAACTATGGTAAAGCAGGGACGTGGTCTTTTTGTTCGCATCAACCCGTTAATAAGCGGACTGGCGGAAGCAGAGATAGATGCGGTTGTCCAACCGGGATTGGATGGCATCAGTTTACCTAAGGTAAATACACCCGATGATATTATCACTGCTGTGAATATGATTGAGTTGCGGGAAAAGGCCGTTGGATTGAAACCCGGGAGTATCAGGCTTCTCCCCTGGATTGAGACAGCCCGAAGTATACTTCACGCTGAAGAAATAGCCCTGGCCTCGACAAGGATTGTAGCCCTCGCCTTTGGGGCTGACGACTATGCCCTTGACATGAACATTGTACGCTCTCCGGAAGGCAAGGAGTTACTATTACCCAAAGGTTTATTAGCCATCGCTGCAAGAGCGGCTGGTGTAGTGGCTGTAGACGGCATCTATGCTAATTTCCGTGATGAAGATGGGCTTTTGGGAGAAGCCAGATTAGCACGGCAACTGGGTTTTGCAGGGAAATTCCTTATACACCCCGCCCAGATAAGTCCGGTAAATCGTATTTTCGCTCCATCTGACGCAGAGGTGGAGCAGGCTAAAAAGATAGTAACTGCTTTCGAAGTTGCAGTGGCAGGTGGTGTGGCAGTAACCGTTGTAGATGGTGAGATGGTGGATACGCCCGTAGCTGAAAGAGCTAAGAAGTTGCTGGAGCAAGCCAAAGCGTTAGATAGGGAGAATCTTTAGTTCGTAACTGAGAAAATTGGCCGTCAGGGTTAAAAACAATTACTTTTGGCAGGTTTTTTATCAGCAAGGACTGGAATAGCGCCCTGTACCGTATTGCAATAATAATAAATATAAGAAATGCCAGAGCTTAGCCTTGAAAGGGTGGGAGACTATCTCTGCAATTGAAAAGCGTATCCGCCGCCATTTGAAAAAACTGGAACCATATGTGCCTATCGTGCCTGTCGACGTTCTCGCCGAAAAAGCCGGCATATCCCCTGATAAAGTCATAAAGTTGGACGGCAATGAGAACCCCTACGGCTGTTCCCCACGGGTTCTTCAGGCGCTGGCCCGCTACCCCTATTACCATATTTATCCCGACCCGGACCAGCGAGAGCTACGAAAGGCAGTAGCCAAATATATCGGGACCACGCCGGAATCTATAGTGCTCGGCGCCGGCAGCGATGAACTGATTGACCTTATCCTTCGACTTTTCCTGGATCCCGGCGACAAAGTGATAAATTGCGTTCCTACCTTCGGGATGTATCCTTTCAACACGGGCATCTGCGGAGGAGAGGTAACCACAATTCTTCGGGACGAGGACTATGAAGTGGATGTCCCGGCAGTAAAGGCGGCAATAGATAAACGCACCAAGGTGCTTTTCCTGGCTTCGCCCAATAACCCTTCAGGCAACATTACGGTGCCGGACGACCTCAGGGAGCTAGTCGAAACGGGCATACTGGTGGTAGTGGATGAAGCATATGCCGAGTTCAGCGGGTTTTCGGTGATACCGTGGGTATCCCGGTATGAGAACCTGATAATTTTACGGACGTTCAGTAAATGGGCCGGGTTGGCCGGGATGCGGGTTGGCTATGGGCTGTTCCCGCCCAAAATCGCCAACCATATCATGAAAATCAAGCCCCCTTACAATATAAATGCGGCTGCACAAATAGCAGTGATGGAATCTCTGTCGGACATTGAGTACCTTCGGGGCCGGGTTCAGGCCATAGTTGATGAGAGACCCAGGCTATTCCGGTTGCTACGGAGCATTGCTTTTCTGGAGCCGTTCCCCTCCGATGCTAATTTCATCCTGTGCCGGGTACTGGACAACAGGGCGAAGCAAATCTACGACTCCCTGGCTAAACAGGGTATCTTCATACGTTATTTCGACACGCCTCTCCTGCGGGACTTTATTCGCATTAGCGTGGGTAAACCAGAACACACAGATGCCCTTATCGAAGCACTGAAGAAAATGGGTTAAACTACCTTGGATACTCTTTCTGAAACTACTATCAGGGCGAACCTCAAAACGTCTTTTGTTGGCCAGAATATAATTTATATCCCCAGCGTTAGCTCAACTATGGATGTAGCCCGAAAAGCAGCACGGGAGCGGGCTATTGAAGGCACTCTGGTAATTGCCGACCGACAAACCGCCGGCCGGGGCCGAACTGGCCGGACATGGATTTCCCTTCAGGGCGGTCTGTCATTCTCTATTATCCTCTACCCCGCCTTACCTCAACTTTCCTCCCTTATTATGATTGCCTCCCTGGCTGTAGTGCATAGTATAGAATCTCTTACACTACTCCATGCCGGCATAAAATGGCCAAATGACGTCCTGATTAACGGGAAGAAGGTCTGTGGAATATTAATTGAAAGCGCTGTAAAAGGAGCCGGCGTGGATTTCTCTATAATAGGTATCGGCCTTAATGTCAACGGAGAACCGCCGGCGCTATCCCCACCAACTCTCCTTGCCACCAGCCTATCGGTTGATACCGGACAGGAGGTATCCCGTCTGAAACTGCTCTCAAAACTCATGGAGGAAATAGAGCAGTTCTATGAAAGGGTTAGGGCAGGCCGCAGCTTAGTTAGTGAATGGCGTCAGCGTTTGGAGACCCTGGGCCGACAGGTGCAGGTGAAGATGGATGGGATAACTATATCAGGGATAGCTGAAGATGTAGCGGATGACGGCAGTCTTTTACTGCGAGAAGTAGATGGTAAGCTAACCAGAGTTGTAGCGGGAGATGTCAGTTTATAGTAGGGGCACAGCATGCTGTGCCCCTACTTTTACTGCTATGCCTTGGGGGCCGGTGGAGCAGCCGGAGGAAGGATTTGGCCAAGGACTTTAGGTGCAAAAGCAGACAAAATATCCATAGGTATGGGGAATATTATTGTATTGGTCTTATCGCTGGAGATAGTAGTGAGTGTCTGAAGGTAGCGCAGTTGGAGCGCTGAGGGCTGAGACGCAATAATAGCAGCGGCATCGGCCAGTCTTTGTGCTGCCTGGAATTCGCCGTCGGCGTGGATAACCTTACCCCGCCTCTCCCGTTCCGCTTCAGCCTGGGCAGCCATGGCCCGTTGCATGGTCTGGGGTAGCTCCACATCTTTTATTTCCACCATGCTCACTTTGACACCCCAGGGTTCAGTGCCGGCATCTATTATCTCCCGCAGGCGGGTATTCAATTTCTCCCGCTGGGCAAGCAATTCATCCAGGTCTGATTGCCCCAGTACATTTCTCAGGGTAGTCTGCGCAAACTGGAAAGTAGCTACACGGAAGTCAAATACTTCGATAACTGCTGTTTCAGGATGCATCACCCTGAAATACACCACAGCATTCACTTTGAGAGTTACATTATCCTTGGTAATTACCTCCTGGGAAGGGACATCCAGGGTAACTACACGGGTGTCAATTTTCCTCATGCGGTCAATAAAGGGGATGATAAGCCGTAGGCCGGGTTTCCGTGTGGTCGCTAACCTGCCCAGTCGAAAGACTACACCTGCTTCGTACTGCCAAACCACCTTAACTGTCGCGGGTAAAAGAATGAGTAGCGCTATAACGATAGCTATAATCAACAGAAGAGTTAACAAAATTTCTGCCTCCTAACTTTTTTTCTTGGTTACCCAGAGCTTCAGACCTTCAATCTTGGTTATAATCACCTCCTCGCCGGGTTCTGCTTTACCTTCATCGATTGTTGCCTGCCATAGCTCACCGTGTGTAAACACTTCACCCGTTGGTTCCAGAGGTGTGCGCGCGATGGCAGACATACCTATCATACCCTCTCTCCCTGTTGTCTGGGGTTGTCGTTGGGTACGCACAACAGCAGTAACTATGAAGATAAAGAAAGCAGTTATGATTGATATTACCAGTATAATTATCCAGGGGTTTACTCTGAATATATTAGAATCTGGAAACAATAGCAACGAACCTAAAGCCAGCGAGACCACGCCGCCAACAGTAAGCACTCCGTGACTCGTAGCGAATACATCGGCAATTAACAAACCAAACGCTAAAAGTATTAGAGCTATACCTGTCCAATTAGCTTGAAGCGTACCCAGAGCATATAACGCCGTAAGCAAGCCGATACCACCAATTACGCCGGGGAGGATAATGCCCGGATTAGATATCTCGACAAATATGGCCAGCACTGCCAGGCTGAGCATGATATAAGCGATATTAGGGTCGCTGATAGTCTGCAAAAACCTCTCAATGGGGCTCATTTTTAACTCTACCAGAGTTGCTCCTTTAGTATTGAGGGTTGTTTCCAGACCACCAGTAAGACTCACTTTTCTTCCGTTCACCTTATCGAGCAACTCTTGCAGGTTCTCGGCCCGGTATTCGATGATATTTAATTCCAGGGCTTCACTATCGGTCTTGGCTACGCTTTTGCGCACCATGTCCTCAGCGATATTTACATTACGGTGCCGCTGTTCGGCAATACTACGTATAGATGAGGCCAGTGCATTTACCATTTTCTCTTCAACCGGTGAGGTTGTGGTCCCTTCACCGGGTTGAGATGGGGAAGGCAACCCTGGCGTTGAACCTCCCATGGTTACCGGGTGAGCAGCGCCGATAAAGGTGCTGGGCGCCATAGCCGCGACATGGGCTGCTAAGGTGATGAATGCCCCGGCTGAACCAGCCCAACCCCCCGCTGGGGAAACATATACTATAATGGGAATGCGAGAAGCTAGAAAGTCCTGTATTATGTCCTGAGCGGAAGTTACCAGGCCGCCGGGAGTGTCCAGTTCAACTACAATAGCCTGGGCCCCATTATCTACAGCTTCCGATATACCCCTGTGGAGATAGTCAGCGACGGCTGGAACAATAGGTCCCTCCACATGTAAAACATAAATAGAGTTGTTGCTGGCTCCCAAAATATGAGGAGTTATTATGGACAGCGACCACATTAACAGAGCGATTAGCCCGACAAGTCGGGATAATCTTGACCATTTAACCATCCCACCGCTCCTTGTCAAGCAATTATAAACCAAGCCAAATCCATATACAATGGCTTTTCCCTGAGTCCCAGTGTCTTTGCATTATTGGAGAGACTCATATAGAGGATGCCATATGCCGATGCAAAGACACTGCCTGAGTCACGGAAAGACGGGATTGACAATTTTATCAAACTGTTCTATATAGTGGATAACTTCAGACACTACTTAAGGAGGAGTCTATGACAACAGAGGCAGAACTAAAGATTAAGCCCCAGGACATTGCAAAATTGGCTGAGATGGCCGGGTTACGGGTGGAGGCTGCCCGACTGGATGCGTTAACTGCCCGTTATTCAGGTTTCCTGAATGAACTGGAAAAACTCAGAGAGCTGGATATTAACGATCAGGAACCAGCGTTTGTTTTCAGAGCGGGAGAGAGTTTGCTATGACACAGCTTGATATTGCTTTTCAGACTATCTCAGAACTGGCTCAGCTCATAAAAGATAAAAAAATCTCTCCAACAGAAATTACCCACGCTACTCTGGACCGGATAAAGCTCCTGGACAAAAAGCTGAACTCTTATATTACGGTAATGGGCGATGAAGCTATTAAGGCAGCGCAGCAAGCGGAAAAAGATATAAAGAAGGGCAACTATAAAGGACCGCTTCACGGCGTCCCAATCTCACTGAAAGACTTATATAACACCAGGGGTATACGTACCACAGGCGGTTCTAAGATACTGGCTGACTTCATCCCTGATGAAGACTGCACCGTGACAGAACGGTTAAAGACTGCTGGAGCAATAATCGTCGGCAAAACTAATATGCACGAGTTTGCCCTCGGCGTGAGCAATGAAAATCCACATTTCGGGCCTTGCCGGAACCCCTGGGACTTAGAACGTATTCCAGGAGGTTCCAGCGGCGGCTCGGCAGCAGCCGTAGCTGCCGGGTTGTGTGCCGGTTCCATGGGTTCAGACACCGGAGGCTCAATCCGAATCCCCGCAGCCCTCTGTGGTATTGTAGGTTTTAAACCAACTTTTGGCCGGGTGAGTAAGGCCGGTGTACTGCCACTGGCGTGGTCTATGGACCACGCCGGTCCGATGACCAGAAGTGTCGAGGACGCCGCTTTAATGTTGCAGGTGATAGCGGGATGGGATCCCAAAGACCCTTCTTCAGCTAAAGTTCCTGTAGCCAATTACAGGCGGGGATTGAAAGCTGGCGTAAAGGGCTTGCGTCTGGGTATTTTAAAAGAGGGGTTCTTTAAAGGTCCCGATAGCGAAGTTAACGAGGCATTTAACAAGACCGTCGCATTACTTAAAAATCTCGGAGCCGCTACCTCTAAAGCATCTATACCTCATATTGAATATACCCCTCTCACATTGAGAACAATTACTTCGGTAGAATCGGCTTCGGTCCATGAGAAGTGGCTAAATACGCGCCCCGATGATTACGGGGCAGATGTCCGGGCACGATTGGAAGTTAGCCGTCTAATACTGGCCAGCGACTATCTACGCGCCCAGCGGGTAAGGAGCCTTATCCGTAAGGAATTCCTCGAGGCCTTGAACAAGTTCGATGCTCTACTTGTGCCAACTTGTCCTATGACTGCTCTTAAGATCGGAGAGCGTTCCGTTAAAATCGGGGATAAGGTGGTTGATGTGATGAGCGCGATCGGTCCCTACGCACCATCCTTCAATTTGACGGGATTGCCTGCGCTGACCGTGCCCTGCGGTTTTTCTAAAGCTGGCTTACCTATAGGGTTGCAGATTATAGGCAAACCCTTCGATGAAGGTCTGGTTTTGCGAGTGGGTTGGGCCTATGAAGCTAATACAGATTGGCATTTGAGGAGGCCGCCGATAGGTTAGAAACATAAACCGGCGGATTTATTATTTATTCGCCCATTATTTGTAGCACCAGTTCCCGGGACCGTGGGCGGGTATCGAAATCAACTACCACAATCTGTTGCCAGGTACCCAGCAACATGCTCTTACTGGAAAAAGGGACAACCAGCGATGCCCCCATAAGGGTTGCCCTTAGATGGGAGTGTCCGTTATAGTCTTCCCAGCGAACATTATGTTTGTAATCCAGACTCTGAGGCACCAGCTTTTCCCATATTTCCTGAAGGTCGTTTACCAGTCCAGGCTCATATTCGATTGTTGTGACACCGGCCGTCGAGCCGCATACAAATATGGTAATGATACCATTCTGAATACTTCCCTCCCCCACCAATCTGGC
>JACVQG010000313.1 GCA_015661045.1 Dehalococcoidia bacterium
CTGCCCTTCCGCAGAAAGGATCCAATCGGCAAACAGTTTAGCAGCATTGGGGTGCGGCGCACCCTTAATCACGATTGTAGACTCACCCTGTGTAATTGTTCCTTCATCCAGTGGCACTAGCTTCAATGGCGCGCCTTCGGCGATTAAGGGTAGTATGGTAGATACGCTCGCATCAAGCGCCACCTTGAATTCCCCACGTCCGACCGCCCTGAATTGCTCCTGCAGAGCGCCGAAGTATACCATTTGAGGGCCAAGGGCACGGAAGTAATCATCGTCGAGTATTTTAAAAAATCTCATTGTAGCGATAATGTTGAATACACCGCCGCCACCTCCGCGGGGATCTACGGCAAGGAGATTGCCTTTCCATTTGGGGTCAAGGAAGTCCTTGAAAGATTTCGGTTCGTCAGCGGGCTTCACCAGATTGGTGTTTACTGCTGGCGTAACATAGTCCAGAGACGTGAACAGTACATCACCTTTAGGGGAGTAAACCGGGTCTACCAGGTAGACAGACTTATCCTTCAAATTTGGTATCTCCTGCGAGACATTCTCTCCAAAGCCGGCTATGGAAATCTCTGTTGAACTGGATGTGCCCGCGTTCACGACATCAGCAACGGGTTGCTTTATTGCCTGTTCAACCCTGATCTTCTCGACGGTCTGCCGGCCAGAGCTGGCCAGGATTTCCACACGAATACCGTACCTTTCCTGAAAAGCCTTAGCCAGGGCCCGTCCTGTGTCGCCCACATAGTAAAAACTGTATACGGTGACTACGCCCTCTTTCTTCGCGGCTGCCACAACTTTAGCCCAGGCGGCGTCCTCAGGAGTTGCCACAGGTCCTGTTATTGGCGCTGGCGTAGCGGCGATTGGAGTAGACGTGGCCGGGGGTGATACCGGTTGGGCCGGGGCGCAGGATACCAATACCAATGCTATCACGGCAACCAATGTTGCAACCAACAAGTTTCCTTTTCGCTTACTCAAAAATACCTCCTATTCGAAATGTAGCTCTTATGAACGGCAAGATAATTATTTATTAACTCCTGCACGCACCTCTCCACACCTTCAACACGGACACGCAGGTGTTCGTTCCAGGACAGGTAACAGGCGTGTCCGTCCAAACAGCCCTTAAACGTATTGCTACTTATAATATTACTACTAAGACAGGCTATTTCACAATAAGATAGTAGGTATTTTGTGAAACGGTTTTTCCATCCCTGATAAGCCGGAGCGAATCGGGACTGGGCAGATTCAGTATAATTACGTGTCATTCCTGACGGAGAGTATCCAGTTGGGTGGCGTTTTAAAAATCTTCATATTTACGTAATATTTTGGAAACATTTATGTGTTATATTCCTGTTTATAAAGGTGGTGACGGATATGATGGACATACACCAAACTATCAGGCTATGGGCAACCCTATCTCCGAGACTACTAAGGGCAGAGCCTGTCCGGTACTCTGCAAAAGAGGTCAGCCCGGTTAGCCAGGAAGACACCGGCGAGATTGCCGCCCCGGAAAAGGCACAGTCCCCGGTCAGCCTGGTAGACTAGAACGTACGCTGGCATTTGAAGGGGAGGTTAGCGACCTCTATATGTAGAGTTGCCTCATTTTTCTGTATATAATCCAGGATTCGCCAAATAGTGCGCCCCGCTTGTGCAAGCGGGGCGCTTTTTATTTTCCAGGAATCCCTCGCTTCTTAATTCTCCCGAAAATAAAATCCTCCGCCTTCGGCACCCCCCTTTTCCAAAGAGGGATCCCTGAAACCTCTCCCTTTTTTAAAGAGCCTGCCCTGAGCTTGCCGAAGGGGAGACTGAGAGGGATTTCCTACGAAATTAAACTTCCTTATTTTCATTCTTCATGGTGCTCATGGTAATGAGCATGAGCGATTCCCTCGAAAATAGATGCTTCTTGTCAACCTGTCCGAACTCCGCTCGGACTCCGATGTTTTACTCGGAGAACAGCAGTGAAGGGTCTGGGGTGGAGGGTTAACCATACATGAAGTGATGCCCCACCCTGAGATTCTTCGCTTCGCTCCAGAATGACAGAACTCCTATTTTCATTATTCGTAGCACTCTGTGCGACTGGGCGTGGGCGATTTCCACGAAATTTGCTTGTCAGGCATAAGGAGTATTGCCACCAGTAGCCTGATATTGTAGAATGCAGCCAATATTTCTAGGGAGAGTAATAATGAGCGAAATGTTTCCGGCCAGGATGTTAGCTATCGAGGTCATCGGCTGCACTGACGAATCCCGCATGTGGGAGTTCAACTGGTGGTATGACAGAGTACACATTCCGGAACTCCGCAAAACCCCCGGTATTGTAAACGTCTACCGCTACCGGGACATGCTGCCGGATTTCGGCGAGCTAGGCGCCGCTTTTAAAGCCCCGGTAGGGCAACCGGTCAGGCATTTGACTGTGTACCGCATCAACTGGCCCGATCCCTGGGGTCTGATGCAAAAGATAAAAGAGGATGACAGGCAAAGGGTTAAGGACGGGAAGATTATAGATTGCCTGAAAAGCTACGAGGTCTCCGTGTGGGACTTCATAGGGTACCGGCGGAGCGTGCAGCCACTTCAGCGGCCCGAAACGAGACTACCCGACGGGATGCCTGAAGCGATATTACTGGTTTTTAACATCTCCAATCCTGGCCGGGAACTGGAACACGACGACTGGTGGCAGAATACCCATTCCCATGATCTCCTGGAGACGCCGGGCCTGGTGCAGTGCAGCCGCTTTAAAAATCTGAACCCGAAACCTGCCGATAATGAGGCCACCAAA
>JACVQG010000314.1 GCA_015661045.1 Dehalococcoidia bacterium
GTGTTTGGCTATAATAATATCGGCCCGTCCCGCCGGGTAGGGGTCGTCGGGATGGTCTTTAAACCATTCCTCCTCGGTTTTGTAATAATAGTCGTCCCGATGAATAAACATTACAATATCAGCGTCCTGCTCGATACTGCCGCTCTCTCTGAGGTCGGCAAGCTGGGGACGGTGAGAAGCCCTGAATTCAACGGCCCGGCTGAGCTGGGAAACCACCAGAACAGGCACATCCAGCTCGCGGGCTAGACCTTTTAAGTAGCGCGTTATCTCGCTAATTTCCTGGACACGGTTCTCAACCCTGCCGCTCCCCTGAATTAACTGCAAGTAGTCCACTATTATCAGGTCAATAGGTTGGTCATAATGAAGGCGCCGCGCCTTACTCCTCATCTCTACAGGACGCAGTTGAGGGGAATCATCAACATAGATGTTAAGCTCGGCCAGATTTCCCGTAGCTTCTACAATGAGCGACTCTTCATCATCGGTAAAATGGCGCATGCGGACCCTTTTGGTGTCTATGCCGGTTTCACTGGAAATAAACCGTTGGACCAACTCGTTGCGTGCCATTTCCAGACTGAAGATACCTATAGTTGCGCCCTGTCCCCCTGTTCTTCCAGGGTGCTTTTTCCGGGCTGCATTGAGCGCAATACTCAGGGCCAGGCTTGTTTTGCCCATAGAGGGCCGGGCGCCCAGGATTATGAGATTGGAACGCTGGAACCCTCCTAGAAATTCATCAAGTTTGGAAAAGCCCGTAAGTACCTGCCGCAACGGCTCCCCGGTGTGGTCATCCACCGAAGGCACTGACTCTTCAAAATAATGGTCCAATACCTGCTTGATGTGGGTAAAGTCGCGTGGGCTTTGTCCGTGTCTCAACCGGAACAGAATATCTTCAGCTTTGTTCAGGGTATCGTCCACATCGGGGGGAGCTTCGTAGCCCAATGCGGCAATCTGCCCGGCGGAGCTGATAATCTGACGCATGATAGATAGCCGGCGCACTATCTGAGCGTAGTGCTCCAGGTGCAGGGAAGTAGGAACAACGGATAGGACATGTATGAGATATGCTGCCCCACCGATAGCCTCCAATTTTTCTTTTCGGGACATCTCCTGGGCAACTGTTATCTGGTTTATGGCCTCATTCCGCTGCCACAGCGCCATACATGACTCATAAAGCCATGCATTTTTTTCCCGGAAGAAGTCTTGCGGGCGAAGAAAGCTGGCTACTTTATAGATGGACTCGCCATCGAGCAGTAACGAGCCTACTACTGCCTCTTCGGCATCATTATCATGGGGAGGCAGTTTTTCCTCGGGCATATTACCCCTCAGATACGACTATTGTTATTTGCGGCGCTAAGTCCTTGCTGAGATGAATGGTAACCGGGAAATTCCCAACCTGACGGATTGGCTCGGAGATCTCTATCTTCCGTTTGTCCAGGTCATACCCTTGCTGTTTAAGTTCCCGGGCTATATGGGACGAAGTAATCGAACCGTACAGCTTACCTTCGGCGCCTATCTTAGCTTTTATTTTAACGCTGATTCCCCCGAGTTTCCTGGCTAACTCGACAACCTCGGCTTCCGTTCGAGCCTGCCGGCGGATTTCAGCCTGCTTGAGGGCTTCAGCCTCTTTTACCGCAGACGGTGTAGCCGCGGTAGCGAGTTTACGCGGCAACAGGAAGTTGCGCCCGTACCCTGGAGCAACTTCCACGGTGTCCCCTGTTTTTCCTAGATTGGATACTTCTTCTAATAAAACTACTTTCATTTTTATCTAATCCTCTTCGTCTTTTGCAGCTTCATCCATTTTTGCCCCGCTGCGTCTGGCTATTTTAGCCCAGCTATCGAACCCGGCCAGGTGCCTCTGGGCCAGTGTTTTAATATTACCTGGAGTTGCTTCCAACCCGGCGTCGTTAAGGTCCTTTAACACCTTCTGGGCAATTAGTTCCACTTCCTGTCCGGCCACTGAGTCATTTCCACTGACCATCTGTCTAATTTGAGATTCTACCTGCCCCTTTACCCAGCGCGGAACCTCCTTACGCAAACCCGGCTCTGGAACCGATTCAGGCTGACCTGACTGCGACCTTCCCAGGAAATTGGATGATGGAGTAGACGGATGTCCACATTTTGGGCAATTCATATTATCCCCTGCTTTATTGGGGGGACGCATCAATTCGAATTCACGGTCGCACTTGGAACAATGATACCTGATTACGGGCACAGTTGCCTCCTTTTTTTACCCACATATCTATGGTTTTTTCAAATATTATATTTTAAGACCCGCCCGGTACCCCTCATTTATCGCAGCTTGAATATCCCTGGGTTCAATCAAGTCACCCACGGCTGTAGTATTGGGGCAGTCTTTCTTTAATGAGTCCAATAAAGTAGTGTCAGGTTTTGCACCGGCTGCTATAATCACCGTGTCTGCAGAAATGACCTGTTTCTGGCCGTTCCTGGTGAGTACCAGCCCATCTTTATTAATTTCATCATAAGATGAGACTCCGGGTATAAGGGTCACGCCTTTTTTATTCAGGCGTTCCAGGAGCACTGTCCGGGTGCCAGGACGCACCTTGGTTGCCATATCAGGGCCTCTCCGCACTACCGTTACTTTGGTGCCTTTCTCTACCAGGTATTCCGCAGTCTCACACCCTACCAGTTCACCGCCGACTATCACTACCCTTTCACCTACCTTAGCCTTGCCAGAGAGAACATCTATAGCTTGAACAACCGGTTTGGAATCCCGTATTGGTATCGGCGGTAAGAAAGGCTCAGCTCCC
>JACVQG010000315.1 GCA_015661045.1 Dehalococcoidia bacterium
GCCCGGATGGCGGCCCTCGAGGCTGGAGATATTACCTCCACGGGCATTGACCCATCGCAGGTAGCCAAGTTCAAAAAATCGCCTAATATCGTAGTCCATCCAGAACGACAGTGCCAGTCTATTTTCATACTTCGTGGTGCCCCCTACAAGGGGCATAAGAGCTTCTTTATAGGATACGAGGCGTAATTTTGTCACGCCGCAACCTCTACCCGTCATGTGCCGATAAAGTCAGGTAAAGGCTGCTCGGGTTTAGCGGTCTTGAGATATACTCGTATTGCCTCCCGGATATTTTTTTCCAGCGCTGGTAGGTCAGGGGTTTGAGCATAACAACCTGGCAACTCAACTACTTCGCCCACCAGCCACTTGCTTTCAGTGTCTTTTTCTATTACTACGGTAAAATATATGCTCAACGGCTGCCCTTGTTTGAAGCTTATGGTAGCGAAAAAACGGGGACTTTCAGCGTCTTATCTGGCTTTTGCTTCTTCAAAGTGGCCTTATCCATCATCTCCAATACCTCGGGGGCAAAATATACCTCACCGCATTGCTGGCATACCTCAGCGGGCACATTTTCAAACACCACAATATCATTCCCCCAATGGTGTACATGGCGAATCCTTTTTTCGGTAACCTTGCCTTTACAGAAATAACAAGTTTTCATATTCAACCTCCCCTACGCTCTCTCCAATTAGTCCACTCTTTAGGCGTCGGTCTATAAACAGTGATAATAATAATTTTATCTAACAATCCCATGACAACATGTAAGGGTTTATTTTGTGAAGTGAATCCAAGTATCAGGCAACTTGGTCCTCTACTATCATTCGGGTAGTCCTCTATAATTTCCGCTTGGCTTGAAAAAAGCGCTTCATCTAATTCGACTTTTGTTATTTGGTCCGCCTCCCTCTCGTGTTCAGCGTGACTGGATAACCGGTAATTGCCTTTGCTTATACTATTCTGAATTCGCCGCAACTTTTCAAAGAGGGATTCCTTATTCATTATTGTAACACATTAACCAAATTCGCTATGATTTCCCTGCAATTCTCCACCACCTGCTGAATCTCATGAGGAGTTACGTTGTCTATGTGGATACCAGCCATCACGCACACGGCGTTCCGGGTGGCTTTGGCTATTGTATGGGCGGCCTCTACGGCTACTGCGTCATCCTTGTGGCCGGTGCGGGTGATAACCGAGGTTGAGGCACGCCCCGAAGCGGGGTCGTATTCGCCAACAGCGATAGCCCCGAGGTGGGCATTCCCGTTGAACAGGCAGACCACCAACTCTTTCCCCATATAATAAGCCAGCAGTTGCACCTCACACCTCCCGCTTCCCACCTCCCAATGCCAGCCGGGTTTATTCAGAGGGAAGGTCGCCTGCCCAGGGTTTGTAGAAGTCATGTTTCAATCCCAGCAGGTCCATTATCCTGCCAACGGTATGATTGACGATATCTTCGATGGTTTTGGGATGGTTATAAAAGGTGGGCATAGGAGGGAAAATGATAGCCCCCATCTCGGTAAGCTGGACCATGTTTCGCAGGTGGCCCAGGTGCAGCGGGGTCTCCCTTACCAGCAGGATAAGGGGTTTCCGTTCCTTTAAAGTTACATCCCCAGCCCGAACTATCAGGTTATCGGCATAGGAATTGGCCAGCCCGGACATTGTCTTTATGGTGCACGGAGCAACCACCATAGCGTCCCGCCGGAAAGAGCCGCTGGCCACCGCAGCGCCTACATCGTTAACATCGTAGCAAACACGGGCCATTTTCTTGACTCTGGCTACATCGTAGCTGGTCTCGTGGCGGATAGTCCTTTCGCCGTATTCAGAGACAATAAGGTGTGTCTGAACACCCTCCGTCCTGGCGAGAGCTTCCAGCAGCCGGATTCCGTATATTGCCCCCGAGGCGCCAGTTATACCAACAACTATTACTGACATATAATTGCTATCATTATAAGGATATCAGATCATTTTTTCCACAGGTTAACCAGATATTTATCCCGGAAAAGCTGCGCCAGCTTATCCGACAAATTTGAATCTATAGGCAGTAAAGTGGCCTCAACCCGCTGGTTGGGAAGCCGTGCATCTTCAACATCCTTTCGCACTGAACCGAGGCCGGCAGCCTTTGTATAAATAGATTGGCCCTCTTTAGTAAACATCCAGTTAATGAACAACTTCGTCGCATTGGGGTGCGGACCATCCTTTACGCGGGCCATGGCAGATGTGATAACGATATTTCCCTCCTGCATAGGGATAGCCTTTATCGGCGCTCCCTCCTTAACAAAGGGGTAAGAGTCCACATCCGAGACAGGGAACCCGATGGCATACTCTCCGCGTGTCAGGCCCTCGGCTATTTGCCTGGTGCCGGCCACAAATTTAAGTTTCAGCCCTATAGCCTTTATGGTATCCATGTCCAGCACTTTGTATTCATTCAGCGTTATGAAGAATTCGTAAGACCCGCTGCTTACATTGGGGTCGGAGATAACCATCTTGCCTTCCCACTTAGGGTTGAGCAAGTCTTTGTATGATTTAGGCTCCTCGCCGGGCTTAACGAGATTGGTGTTTATATACGCGTTAAAGCCCATTCCACGATGACCCAGAAGATGACCTTCTTTATCGTTGACGAATGGGTCTACCTTCCACACATCCTTTTCCTGGAGCACTGGAATATCAGCACTGCTCACAGTTGCGCCGGCTGCTTTCAGATTCATGACATTTGTAGGCGAGGTCTCCATAAAGTCTCCAACTACATTGCCGATACGG
>JACVQG010000038.1 GCA_015661045.1 Dehalococcoidia bacterium
TGGCTAATATACTCTTTATATTTTTATCTCTCTCCCTTCTTATTACAGCCCAGTCTTTACAGACCACTCTGTATCAAATAATTCCTTCAGCAGGGTTTTCATTTGTCATTGACAGGTTAGCAGCCTTTCTTATATTTACTATATCGATAGTTTCGTTGTGTGCCGGTATCTATTCCCTCGCGTATGAAAAAAGCGCCCCGGAAAATAAAAAATGCCTTATGGCATCGTTGACCAGCTTTTTCGTCCTGTCCATGCTGCTGGTCGTGGCTTCTAAAAACACTTTCTCCCTACTTTTTTTCTGGGAAACGATGTCCATCTCATCTTTTTTCCTGGTCATGTTCGACCACGAGCAGAAGCTGACCCAGAAGTCCGGCCTGTTCTATTTTATTATGACCCAGATGAGTACCGTCTTCTTACTTTTTGCATTCCTGGCCATGTATAGTGCAACCGGCAGCTTTGATATACAGCCAGTATCCGGTATCTCTTCAGGAATGAAAGCCATATTGTTCCTCTGTCTATTTATCGGATTCGGGATCAAGGCCGGCGTAATGCCCTTCCACAAATGGCTGCCTTATGCGCACTCAGCGAGCCCTTCCAATATATCAGCCCTCATGTCCGGTGTGATGATTAAAGTTGCCATCTACGGCATACTCAGATTCGTCCTGTTCACGCTTGAACCGGAGCTGTGGTGGGGGATTCTCATTCTGGTCTTTGGTTCGGTTTCAGCTTTGCTCGGTGTAGTTTATGCTTTGAAAGAACATGACCTGAAAAAACTACTGGCCTATCACAGTATCGAAAACATAGGCATTATCCTGCTCGGTGTTGGTTTATATATCATTTTTCAAAGCTTCAATTTGCCTGACTTAGCGCTTCTGGCCCTGGCAGGCGGCCTGTTCCATACCCTTAACCATGCCCTTTTCAAGAGCCTGCTTTTCCTGACTGCCGGCTCTGTTGTTCATGCCACCGGGACCAGGAATATTGAAGAAATGGGTGGCCTGATTAAGAGGATGCCGGTAACCGGTATGCTCTTTCTGGTTGGCGCCGTATCTATTTCAGCCTTGCCGCCGTTTAACGGTTTTGTAAGCGAGCTAATGATTTTCCAGGCATTCTTCCGGTCGTTTCAGATAGGAGAACCCTTTGTGGTAGTCCTTTTATTTGTGGCACTGGCTATGTTTGCGCTGACCAGCGCCCTGGCGGCAGCCTGCTTCGTCAAGGCGTTTGGGGCCGTTTTCCTGGCGCTACCGCGCTCGAAGGAGGCGGAAAAAGCCACCGAGGTAGCGATGCCGATGCTCATAGGCCCTGCAATACTTGCCGTGATGTGTGTGGTGCTGGGGATATTCTCGTTCCAGATAATATCGTATGCCGGTTATGATCTGGATACTCCCAATCTACTGATGGTAGGCGCATTCATAGCTATCTTCCTGGTATTGACCGTTGTGATTGTAGCACTTACGGGCAACCGTAAGTCACGTATCAGTGAGACCTGGGGCTGCGGATTGACCAGCCAGAATTCCCGCATGGAATATACTGCCTCCGGTTTTTCTGAGCCGATATTGACCATCTTCCGCCCTATATACCGGACCAGTAAACTATCTCAGCGGAGCTTCTCGGATAAAACAGAAGCAATCTTCCGTAACGGCGTCGGTCAAATCAAGACTTTCAAACTCTTCGAAGAACGGATCTATATGCCGGTTGCCCGGTTTATCCAGCGTCTTTCCTCAAAAATTGCCGACTCTCAGGATGTAGACCTGGATACCCATATCCTGTATGCGTTTATAACTATTGTAGTTTTACTGGCGATAGCGTGGTGGGTATTGTGAATTCATTCATGCTTTACTCTATCCTGAATACCGCTTTTGTCCTCCTTGTTTCGCCCCTTTTTATAAGCCTTATCAAGAAAACAAAAGCTTATACGCAGGGCAGGAGAGGGCCGTCTTTATTTCAGACGTACTACTTAATAGTCAAATTGATGAAGAAAGAGGTAATCTACTCCTCCAACTCATCCATAATAATGCGGATTACCCCGTACTTGAACATTACCTTTATGCTGGCAGCCTCTCTCTTTGTACCGCTGCTTTTCATACCCGCATCATCCCCCGGTATTGGCAACATATTCCTCTTCCTGTATCTGCTCGTAGCTGCCAAGTTCTTTATGGCCCTGGCCGGACTCGATGCTGGCAGTACCTTTGGTGGAATGGGTAGTTCGCGGGAGATGACATTGTCGGCAGTGATTGAGCCTGTGGTGATAATAGTATTTGCTACGCTTGCTTTTGTCTTCCGCACGATGAACATGCACGAGATGTTTACCCAATCACTGGGCACTTCCATACTGGTCAACCCCCCCGTTCTTCTTATCTCGCTATCCCTGTTCATCATCCTTATAGTGGAAACATCGCGGATACCGGTAGATAATCCTGAGACCCATCTGGAGCTAACTATGGTTCACGAAGCGATGATACTGGAGTTATCAGGCTCTAATCTGGCATTGATGGAGCTGTCTCATGCTATAAAACAGACACTGCTGATGGGTCTCCTTATTAATATACTGATGCCCTGGGGACTTGCACGGGAACCGGGATTGGTAAACATCGGTGTCGCTGCCGCAATGTTCATAATGAAAGGTGTAATTTTGGCCATAATTGTGGGCCTTTTTGAGTCCTCCGTCGCCAAGATGCGGCTCTTTCGGCTTCCGGCCCTGTTTATGCAGGCATTTTTCTTAGCCTTTGTGACAATACTATTTGAGCTTCTGAACCGACTATGATATCTGTTCAATACGAGTTGACTCGAATTCTTTTTGTGCTGGTGCTTTGTTCGGCGGCGTTGCTGATAACGCAGCGTAGCCTGACATCGCTTTTCTCTATTTACGCAGTTCAATCCCTGTTGCTATCATTTGTAGCGCTCCTATTATTCTGGAAAACCGGGGTATATGCCCTCCTGTTTATTGCAGGTCTGACTATTCTTACTAAAGTTGTAGTTATCCCGTATGTGCTGAGGAAGGTTCAGAAGGATATTTACACAAAAAGAGACCTGGAGTTCAGCTATTTATCACCGGTTAGCTCGATATTGATAAGCACAGCTTTGATTTTTGTGGTCTACAAATCCTTCGCTCATTTCCGGTTCGGGCTATCCCAGGACAATGTTTTCTTCATGGGTGCAGTAATCGGCGTCTCTCTCCTGTTCATCGGAATGTTGATTATCTTTAGCCGTAAGCAGATGATTACTAAAATCATCGGTTATCTAACCATGGAGAATGGCGTCTTGCTGTTCAGTCTGTTCATTGCTGAGCTGCCGTTCATAATCGAGGTTCTCATTATACTGGATCTGATTATACTTATTCTCCTATCGGCCATTCTTGCCTTCGGTATCGATTCAACTTCTACTATGAAGGAGTTCCACCGGAAGCTGGACCCGTTCAGCCTCTGGTTTAAGAAGCAGCAGAAATGATCTTACTGATGTATGGCTTACCGGGCCTGGTTTTGTTAGCAATTTTGTTTATGCGTCCCCAACGCCCGGGGTATGGACGCCTTTTGAATATCGCTACAGTAGTTAACGCCTCGATATACCTGGCATCGACTATCTTTATTCTGGCCGGGGTACAGCTTCCGGTATCCTTCTTTAGCGGAAATTACCTGTATATAGATATGTTCGGTTTGTATGAAGTGCTTATTGCCTCGATAGTGTTTTTGCTGGCCGCTCTTTACGCACGGGGTTATATCAGAGGATTGCTCAAAAAAAAGGAGATAGATAGGGAGAACCTGAAGCTTTTCTATGGCGCTTTTAATCTGCTTCTGATAGTTATCGTTTTTGCATTTATATCTAACAACCTGGCTCTTTTCTGGATACTGCTGGAGCTAACGACTATTCTTTCAGCTATACTTATTGTTACTTTAAACGCCCGCGAGAACGTTCTGGCAGCGTTGAAGTATGTATTCACCGCATCCACAGCTATGCTTTTCTCTTTTATCGGTATCATTCTAATTTTTGCGATGACACAGCAAGCGCTGGGGACCGGCACTCTTAATTGGAGTGAGCTTATCGTTCAGGCTCATTCTTTGCCAACTCCCCTGTTTACCCTGGCTTTTATGTTTATATTTATCGGTCTTGCTGCTAAGGCGGGCATTGTCCCGTTTCATACCTGGTTGCCGCCGGCCCACGCTAAAGCGCCGTCGGTAGTCAGCGCTCTTCTTTCTGCAGTGCTACTTAATACAGGAATCTATGGGATTATTCGTCTCTATGCCATAGCGCACCGAACACCGGCGATAAAGCAAATTTCCCTGATGCTTATTATTTTCGGTGTGGTCACTGTGGGAATAGCAGCATTTAGTATGCTAAGCAGGGAAAATATAAAAAAGCTCGTTGCTTTTTCCAGTATCGAACACATGGGTCTTATGATAATTGGATTGGGTCTGGGAACACCGGTAGTACTCTTCTGGGTTCTTTTCCACACACTCGGTCATGCATTGATTAAGAGTCTGCTGTTCTTCTCAGCCGGGATACTTCACCAGGAATTCGGAAGCAATAAATTCTACGACATGAAAAACGTGCTCAGTCTCCAACCATTAGCTTCGCTCGGCCTTATTGTGGGTGGTGTAGCAATTATCGGTACACCCATGTTCCCCCTGTTCTTTTCAAAGCTCTATATACTTATCCAGCTTGGCGAGTTTTCAAAGCCATTGCTGTTTCTTGTCCTTCTACTCCTGCTGATAGTGGCTGCCTCTATTGCAATCTTCCTGATACGTACCTGCTGCCAGACCGATGAAGTTAAACCGGCTGTGCGATACCGCGTTCCCTGGGTTATGAAAGCGCCTATAATTACACTCATGGTGATGATTTTTACTATCGGCATATTTTTCCCGCAGATGCTTCAGAATATGCTTAGCGGGATTGTATTTAGTCTGGGGTTTTAAGATATGAAAGAATTTATTACGGATATCGTAAAATATTTGAAACTTTCTGATGCATCTGTTAGGGAAGGACTAAACCACGAGCTATATGTAAATTTAGCCGGGTACGAGTTCAGGAATACTATGGAACTGCTATCTAAGGAGTTTAGCCTGATTGCGGTTTTCTGTGTCCAGAATTTTAACGGACACGATGGATTTACCCTATTCTATGCTTTTGAACAGAAGGGGCGTTACGAGGTGGTTGTTTTTCAACGGCCTTTAAGCAGCTTTCAGGCAACCTCTGTGGCCGACCTGTTCCCATCAGCGTCATGGTATGAAAGAGAGATTAACGATGGATTTGGCATCGAATTCACCGATGCCTTCGACAAACGCAGGCTGTTCCTTCACGAGGTCTATCCGCCGGATTTCCATCCTCTTCTTAAAGCTTTCCGCAATCACCCAATCGAGACACGAAAAGATATTATGCCGGAGCAGGAGTACCGGTTCAACGAGTTTGCAGGTGAGGGTGTCTATCAAATCCCTGTAGGACCGGTTCATGCCGGTATTATCGAACCGGGCCATTTCCGGTTCAGTGTTATAGGAGAAACAATATTCAATTTGGAAATCCGCATGTTCTACAAGCATCGCGGAGTGGAGAAACTGGCTGAGGGAAAAACCCCTCTTGAGTGTGTACCGGTAGCGGAGTCGATAAGCGGTGATGAGACCGCAGCTAATGCAACCGCTTTCTGCGTTGCTGTAGAAAAAATATCGGGAATAGATGTTCCTCCCCGTGCCTGGCAGCTCAGGACGGTATTTCTGGAACTGGAGAGGATATATTCGCATCTCGGTGATATGGCGGGCATGATAACGGACGTTGCCTATCCGGTTGGGGCAAGTAACTTTTATATTCTCAGGGAAGAGATTCTAAGGCAGAATAGCGCCATTACGGGATCGCGATTCTTAAAGAATATAGTCGCTATAGGCGGACTGAAGCACGACGTAGCCATCGGCGCCCTTGTGGGGCTTTTAAAATATCTTAAAACTTTTCCTGCCAGTCTGAAAGATGCTCTTGACCTGGCCTACCGCTCTCCCTGGGTCATCGACCGGCTGGAGACCACCGGCATCATTGAGAAGCGGCTGATAGATCCGCTTCATATTACAGGCCCGGCGGCCAGGGCTTCCGGGGTTGATACGGATACCAGGATTGATCACCCGTACGGTATATACTCTCATCTCCCCCTGCAGAAACACGTTCTCGAAAAGGGGGATGTTATGTGCCGTTTTGCAGTTAAAGCAGCGGAAATTATGGATTCCGTGCAGATAATTAACGATTTATTAATAGAGGGAATAAAGCAGGGCGAGGTATTCGCGTCTACACGGGTGCGTGATGGCTATGCACTGGGAGTAGTGGAATCACCGCGAGGTCAGACTATGCATTGGGTTTACATCAAGAATGGTCTGATTGACCGCTATAAAGTCAGGACTGCTTCTTACTGCAACTGGCGGGCAATTGAACATGCTATCCAGGGTAATATTGTGCCCGATTTCCCGCTTATTAACAAAAGCCTGAATCTATCCTATGCGGGTACAGATCTTTAGAAGAATATGTTTAAACAATTCGAGAAAATATTCCAGCCAAAATTATCGGAAGTATATAAAGACGTGGACTTTGAGAAGCTCGGCGTCCGCTTGCATCACTCCATATCTACCGTTTTCGGAAGGAGCCTGGCCGTAAGAGAACTTGACTCAGGTAGCGACAACGCCACCGAAATAGAACTGGTGAACCTGACCACACCTTATTATGATATTGAGCGTTTTGGCGTTACATTCGTTGCCTCGCCCAGACATGCCGATGTGTTGATTATCACCGGGGCGGTGACCCACAACATGGAGATCGCAGTCAGAAAGACCTATGAAGCCATTCCCTATCCTAAATTGGTTGTTGCAGTAGGAGACGATGCCTGCGATGGCGGCATCTGGAAGAACACTTATGCTGTTAATGGCGGCGCAGACCGCGTGATTCCTGTGGATATAAAAATCCCCGGCAACCCTCCGGCTCCGCATGAAATCATGCTCGGCCTTTTGGCATTGATGGAATACATTAAGAAAAAGAAAAAGTCCTGATTTGCGGGAGCACGCACCTGACATCCATCGTAGTCGGCGTTGTTCTCTAATTAATACTGTCGTACAAAGTAATAATGCATGATTCATCATTGGTCAGCTCAGGGAACGAGACTCGGATTGCATAGCTCTTATAATGTTGCCAGGTAGCCCCATCGTCGGCCAATAATATTTATGGCCATCTCCTGACTTTTCACCATCCTGTTGATTGACAGCCATATAGACTTTCACCTAAAATCAAAACGGAATTAAATTGTAAGCCCGATGGTGAACCCATTCGCTAAGTTTTTTATTTAAATCTTGCTAGGAAGGTTAGTTTTAAATTAGATGACCAGTGACGAAATACGCCAACTCTATTTGCACTTTTTTGAAAATAAAGGGCATAAAATCTTACCCGGTTCTTCGCTAGTACCGCACGGCGACCCTACCCTGCTGTTGACCAGCGCCGGGATGGTGCAGTTCAAACAATATTTTCTGGGGGAGCCACTGCCACCGGGCTATCCGCCCCGGCTCACTACCTGTCAAAAGTGCTTCCGGACTACCGACATAGATGTAGTTGGTGATACCAAGCACCTGACTTTCTTTGAAATGTTGGGCAACTTCAGTATCGGCGACTATTTTAAAAAAGAGGCCATAGCCTGGGCATGGGAGTTTGTAACCCAACGGCTCAAGCTGCCAAAAGACCGCCTGTGGATTACTATCTATCTGGATGATGACGAGGCTTTGGGTTATTGGTTGGAGCAAGGTGTGCCTGCAGACAGGATAAAGCGGTTTGGCGAAAAGGATAACTTCTGGGGGCCGGCGGGGGAGATGGGTCCCTGCGGCCCGTGCAGCGAAATCCATTATGACTATGGGGAGGGTGTGGGTTGCGGTAAGGCGGAATGCGCTCCCAACTGTGATTGCGCCCGTTATCTGGAGATATGGAACCTGGTGTTCGTGCAGTATAACCAGGATAGAAGCGGGAAACGGACGCCCTTGCCCAGGCCTCACATCGATACCGGAATGGGTTTAGAGCGTGTGACCGCTGTCATGCAAGGGAAAACTATTATATATGATACGGATGTATTTGCACCTTTAATAGATACCATATGCTGGCTTGGGGGTGTCGAGAGGGGCAAGAGTGAAGAGCAGGATAAAGCCCTGCGAGTGGTGGCGGAGCACTCGCGGGGGATCGCCTTCCTTATCGCCGATGGGGTAGTGCCCTCCAATGAGGGCAGGGGATATGTGTTGCGCCGGTTGCTCCGTGACAGGCCGTTCCTGACCGATGTAGTTCAAGAGGTTATTGACCAGATGGGACATACCTACTCAGAATTGGATAATAACAAAGAGTTAATCCTTAAAATGGTTGCCATGGAAGAGGGGAAGTTCCAGCAGGTTATCGAGGCAGGTTTGAACTGGTTAGAGAAGTCTTTCACTCAGGCGCAGGAGCAAGAAAAGAAGGAAATATCTGGAGTAGAGATCTTTAATCTGTACGATACCTACGGTTTCCCATCGGAACTGACCGCTGAAATATCTCGTGAACGTGGTTTTTCCGTGGATATAGAAGGATTTAAGACGGAGATGGAGAGACAGCGGGAAAAGGCCAGGGCTGCCCACAAGTTCGCCCTGTCGGAGGAGCGAGCGAAATTGATAGAAAAAACGGATGACTTTCTGACTAAATTGACCCCTACCCAGTTTACGGGCTACGAAAATACCTCCTGTGCCGCTAAAGTATTGAGCCTCATTGTCGAAGGTAAAGAAGAGGATGCAGTCTCCGAAGGCCAGGAGGTGGAAATAGTTCTGGACCAAACCCCTTTCTACGCCGAAATGGGCGGGCAGGTGGCTGATACGGGTGAAATAATCGGAGACAAAGGGGTTATTGCGGTGGAGGATACACGGTGGGGCCGCTCGAATATCGTTGTTCACAGGGGAAAGGTAACCCGCGGAGTTTTGTTCCAGGGCGAAGCAGTCACTGCCAGAGTCGAGGAAGGCCGTAGACTGGATATTGCCCGGAACCATACCGCTACCCATTTACTCCAGGCTGCATTGCGCCATGTATTAGGCAGCCATGTCCAGCAACGGGGTTCACTGGTTACACCCGACCGCTTGCGCTTCGACTATTCGCATCTTCTTACACCTTCCCCGGAGGAAATGGCACAGATACAATCATCGGTCAATAAATGGGTGAGACAATGCCTGCCGGTTAAAGGTTTGAGCATGTCTTACAAGGAAGCAGTAACTAAGGGAGCAATGGCTTTATTTGGGGAGAAATACGGTGAAACAGTGCGGGTCCTCAGAATCGGCGAACCGCCCGTTAGCCAGGAGTTATGTGGCGGCACTCACCTCAACTCCACTGGAGAAATAGGGCTCTTTTTTATAGTAAGTGAAGGAAGCATCGGTTCGGGCTTGCGGCGTATAGAGGCTTTGACTGGCCGCGGGGCAGAGGCACATGTTCAAGAAAGGCTTTCAGTGCTGGTTTCTCTGATGAAAGAACTCCAGGCGACATCGGAAAATGCAACGGATAAGTTAGCTGACCTTCATTCCGAGCTAATACAGGAACGTAAACATGCCCAGGCGCTGGAAAGGGAATTATCGGGGAAAACTGCCGAGTCGTTAAAATCCCACGTGGAGTCTGTGGACGGGATTTCAGTGCTGGCTTCCCGTGTGTCAGTTTCCAGCCCGGAGGTTCTCAGAGAAATGGGAGACAGGTTGAGGGACGACTTAAAAAGCGGCATTGTCGTCCTGGGAACGCTGCTTAACGACAAACCATCGTTCCTGACATTGGTTACGCCTGAC
>JACVQG010000316.1 GCA_015661045.1 Dehalococcoidia bacterium
CAGCGCCTTGTTTTATGCCATAGTATTGAAACCCAGCTTTAAGATAGAGAATACCCCAGATGGGCAACTGGAGCATATAAACCCGGTAAAAAAACTGGAAGTCGAGGTAGCCAGGAAGCAGCGGAGGTTCCTGGAGACTGCTGCCTTCACTATTATAATCAGCGGCGCTCTTCTGGCATTAAACAGGATGAGTCAGCCTAACATCAGCCCTACCTATGTGATTGTATTGGGTTCTAAGGTAGCTGTTACCGCCCTCGCTGTCTTTGTTGCCTTCAGGGAGGCAGACCGTAACAAGCGATATACTGATGCGGCAAAGCTAGCCCCTTCCAGCAGCGGGCGTAACAAGCGATATACTGATGCGGCAAAGCTAGCCCCTTCCAGCAGCGGGGTAATAGCTGGTTTAGGAGCGCTGGCAGTTTTGCTGGCAATTATTTTACGGGAAATCTACGAAAAATCGGTAATTTTATAGCTTTGTTTAAATCCACTTGACTTTCTCAGGTTATATTACTAAAATTGAACAAACAGGTATAGAGAAAAAAAGCCGCTGAAAGGGTCCTCTGGACGTTTTTTCGGCGGCTTATATTAGATAAAGATATTCGGAGGTAACTTTTTATGGCGTTAAAGAATCGAATTGCTTCATTCGTTGGAATCCCGGTAGTCGTGATTCTTCTGTTCCTGATACTGACTCCAGGTTTGATTTATGCCCAAACCGCCAGGGGTATAAAACTTGTCCCGGATTTCACCAGCATTGTCATCAGTAAGGTAGATGAAGCCCGCCTCACAATGAAGGTGGCCAATGCGGGTAAAGAGGGTGAGTTCGTCGACCTGCAAATAAACACAGTTCCAAGAGGATGGGAGGCCCGCTTTACTGACTTTAGTTTTAATGTCCGAAGCCTCTACGTTGCTCCTGGAAAAGAGGCGGAAATAACCTTTCGGGCCAAGCCGCCCGCTGATGTCACCGAGGGTGACTACACATTCCAACTTAAAGCGGTTACCCAGGATGGAGGGGTTCAGGACAACCTTAAGATTGTAATTGGTATCCAGAAAGAAGGCGCCACCACCGATAAGATAAAGATGGTTACCCTGTATCCGGTGTTACGCACCCCCGCCGGAATCAGCATTCAATATAATATAGACCTCACCAGCGAGGGAAAGGCCGACCGCACCTTTGAACTAATTATCAAAGGCGTTCCCCCGTTGTGGACGACATCTGTAGAGCCGGCATATGAAAAAAAGCAGATTTCTACTATAAGCCTGAAGTCCGGTGAAACAAAGGGGGTAAATATAATACTTACCTCTCCCGACAGGCAAGCGCCCGGAGAGTTTCCGTTTACCTTCCAGGCCCGTTCAGGCTCTATCCAGGAAACCCTGGAACTCAAGGTTGAAGTAAGCGGCAGTTATGATATCACAGTGGCCACTCCAACCGGACGTCTGAATGCCGATGCTGTGGCCGGGCAAGAAAGCGTTATGACGTTGTGGGTGGGTAATACGGGTACTGCCGAGGTCAAAGGCATCTCTTTTTCTTCCACCAAACCTGATGGTTGGGACATAAAATTTGAACCGGATAAAATAGATACTCTAACCGCCAGGGACATTAAAGAGATAAGTGTAAAGATAAAGCCGCCGGATAAAACTATTGCCGGCGACTATATAATAAGTTTGAATGCTATGGGAGAGCGGAGCTCAAGCACCAAAGAAATACGGGTAACCGTAAGTACACCAACCAAATGGGGAGCGATCGGGGTGGGCATTGTAGTCGTTGTAATTGCGGGTCTGGTAGGTGTATTCGTGCGTTTAGGCAGGCGGTAATCGTGGCAGAGCAGGCAGTAATCGATGCAAATAACCTGAGTAAGGTCTACGGCGACCTGGTGGCCGTCAACCGGTTAAACCTACAGGTTCAAGAAGGGGAGATTTTTGGTTTTCTCGGTCCGAATGGCGCCGGGAAGACCACAACTATCCTGATGCTGCTCGGCCTGACGGAGCCAACTACAGGTACAGCTAAGGTATGTGGCTACAATTGTTCAAGGGATCCGATTAAGGTCAAGCGGTTAACTGGCTATCTCCCGGAAAACATCGGTTTCTATAGTGAGCTTACCGCCAGGCAGAACATGATGTATACAGCCCGCCTTAATGGGATCCCCGAAAAACAAGCCTTGTCTAAAATTTCGGAACTGTTGGGATTGGTCGGGCTACCGGAGGTTGCTAATAAGAAAGTTGGGGAATTCTCCAGAGGGATGAAACAACGTCTGGGGATTGCCGATGTCCTGGTAAAAGACCCGAAGGTAGTAATACTTGACGAACCAACCCTGGGTATAGACCCCGATGGCTCAGCCCGGATTCTGGAACTGATAATGGACCTGAGCCGACAGAGGGGGATAACCATCATGTTATCCTCTCATCTGCTGCACCAGGTGCAAAGGATCTGTAACCGGGTGGGTATCCTGGTCAAGGGTAAAATGGTTGCCCTGGGTACGGTTGACCAGTTAGGGAAGAAGCTAGAGGCTGGTAAAACAACTATAGAAATCGAGGTTTCGCCAACCACTCCGCAACTTATGGATTCCCTAAAAAAAATCCCCGGGGTTATCAACGTGGAAAAATCGGAGCATTTAATTACAATTACCTGTGATAAAGATATAAGGTCCGATATAGTTAAAATCGTTATTCAGAGCAACTGTAACCTGCTCCAATTGCGGCTCCAGGACTATACACTGGAAGAGATATATCTGAGATACTTCCGGGAGGTGCATTAATGCCCGGGTTAAGAGCTGTATTTTGGAAAGAACTGTCGGACCATATGGGCAGCCGCCGGTTCCTAATACTATTTGGCATAATAGGACTGGCTGGCCTATGGGCGACTTATGTAGCTGCCCAATCTATCAGGGGCGAATTGGCTCAATCGCCGGAATCCCGCTTTGTTTTTCTTCAGGTTTTTACAGCCTCCAGCGGTCTATTACCACCATTTACGTCGTTTGTTGGTTTCTTTGGCCCGCTGATAGGGCTTGCCCTGGGTTTCGATGCTATTAACCGGGAGATGGCC
>JACVQG010000317.1 GCA_015661045.1 Dehalococcoidia bacterium
CCGACTGCCCATCTTTATGGCGAAGCCCATATGGTAATCATAGGCGTCGTAGCAGGCATGCTTGTCATGACAGCAAGCATCTTTTTATTACGATAAATAATAAGCAGCGCTCATGCCTCGTTGCGATACATTGAGACAGAGCGCTGCATGGTTGTTCCTGTTCCCTGAACATCAAAAGCTATAACTAAAGGCTGGATCTGCTAATAAAGACCTCTACGCCTTAAAAGCCAGATATGACTTTTTATTATCTCCCTGCCCCTGCTCTACAAAGTCAACGGTAAGGGGTGTACCCACCTTAATCCCCTGCGGATTCTGGGCGTCAACATTCAAAATACGGGCGCTTACCTTGGGTCCTTCAGCCAACTGCACAATGCCCGAGCAATAAGGATTTTTCCTATCATAGCCCGCTTGTGCCATGAGGGTTGTACCGACATGTATGGTTGTGAAAGCCGCCAGCTTCCCTTTCCCGGACAACGATGTCCATTCTACCTCGGTTGCCCCGCACTCCGGGCACAGAGGCCGGGGAGGGAGGTGAACCGCACCGCATTTCTTGCATTTTGAACCCATCAGCTTCTTTTGGTTGAGAAACTGTTGAAAAGCTGCCGAAGTGATTTCCATTCCTTATCTCCTCTCGAATATATGGACTGTGCAGGTGCCGCCTGTAGCGCCAACGTTGTGAGCCAAAGCTAGAGGGACATCCCCCGGCACCTGACGGGCGCCAGCCCTCTTCCTCATCTGGGACCAGACCTCTACTACCTGTCCAACTCCGGAAGCTCCCACCGGGTGCCCCTTGCTCTTAAGCCCTCCGGAGGTATTAATGGGCTTCGGCCCATTCCGTTTGGTGTACCCTTCCGAAGCGCATGACGCTCCCTTGCCGGGCGCAAAAAATCCCAAATCCTCAGTGGCCATAACCTCAGCAATTGTAAAACAGTCATGGACCTCTGCAATGCGGATATCCGAAGGCTTCACCCCGGCCATCTCATAAGCCTCTTTGGCCGCAAGCTGCGCGGCATACACCGATGAAAGAGAAGCTCTTTCATGGAGGGCATGGTCGCTGGCCTGCCCGGATCCCCGGATATAGATTGGTTCGTCGGTAAAGTTTTTAGCTATGTCCTCAGATACCAGTAAGGCACAGGCAGCCCCATCGCTGATAGGAGAACAATCGAAGAGCCTCATCGGCCAGGCAACCACCGGATTAGCGACAGGGTCTCTCATAAAATCCATCTCATCCTTCCACGTTGGGACCGGTTGACCTCTTTCCTTGGCCCGGGCAATGCGGCTTTTCATTAAATCGCTTATGGAACCAAACTGGGCTTTGGGATTAAGGGCGCCGTTCTCATGATTCTTTATTCCCACCCTCATAAAATCTTCGGGGACTGCCCCATATTTGCTCATATAGGACGTGGCCATAGCGGCGTAGAGACCGGGGAAGGTGAATCCGGCAGGAGACTCATAGACCACATCGCTGGCGGCGGCAAGAATGTCCGTCACTTTTTCCGTGGGCAGGTCAGCCATTTTCTCCACCCCGGTTACCAGCACAATATCATAAAGCCCGGAAGCGATAGCAATCACGCCTTGCCTCAGAGCCACCCCACCCGAGGCGCAGGCGTCCTCAACTCTGGTCGCAGCAATGGGCACCAGCCCCAGCCAGCTAGCCATTATAGGTGCTGTATGGATCTGGTTTTCGAACAGGTCGCTGGACCCGTTGCCTTCATACATAGCCTGTATATCTTTGGGGTTCAGGCCTTTATCTACGCTTTTTATAAGCTCCTGATACGCCTCTACCATAAGCTCCCTGGAATTTTTATCCTTAAAGGCCCCAAACTTGGACATCCCCGCGCCCACCAGGGCCACACCTCTCCCTAGCTTCCTCTTTCTTGTTGGCATTGAGTCACACTCCCCTATTTGGTGAAATATAGCTGGCAAATTTTAACTCTGGAATATTTCCAAGTCGTGCAAAAACCAGCATTATATAAATTGTAGCTTATTCAGCCTTGTTAGTAAACCGAAGGTAACCCACACCCACTCCCACTCGTTATACAACTGAACCGTTTACGAAATGCTACAGATAAGTGTAATCAAAAAGTTATGGTTTATAGGCCGAGCGCTCCGCGATAGATAAGCCCGTTGTGTATAATGAGACAGGAAAGTTCATCCCAAAGCTGGTGAACCGGCAGCCGGCCCCCGGGAGCGATCTGTTCCAATAAAATAGGTGTAACAAAAATGAGTAAATTTTTGAACCTTCTCTGGAAAATTAGACCATGGCAAATTCCGATATTTCTGGTGGTTCTCCTTACTTCTTCCGGAGGGACCTACGGAACCTACACATGGCTAAAGAGTGCGGGTCAATCCCGTTTGGCAGATAACCAGCAACTTATCCCGGTGCAGCCGGGAAATTTTACAGTCAAAGTAAATATGGCAGGCAACGTCGTTTTCCCCACCCGTTCCTCTCTCACATTCGGCAGCTCAGGCACTGTAAACGAATTGCTGGTGCTGGCCGGCAAGCGAGTGGAGAAAGGAGACATACTGGCCCGGCTGGACGCTCCTACGATAGCATCTTTGCAGAAAGGTGTCGTCGAAGCTCGCCAGAACCTGAAAAAAACTCAAGATGCTTTAGACCTGGCACGAAAGCCTTTCACCGCGGCTGATATTGCTCAAGCGCGGTTAAAGGTGTTAACCGAGGAAAACGCCCTGACCGCAGCTAAGGACGCTCTGGCCAAGGCTAAAAACCCGTATACCGATGCCGACATCGCCACGGCCCGTATAGCAGTGAGAAATGCCGAGGATGCACTGGCAAAGGCAAAAAGCCCTTACATCGATGCTGAAATCGCCACAGCCCGCGTAGAAGTAACCAATAATCAGAAGTCATTGTCAACGGCTCAGGATGACCTGGCGAATATAACCATCGCCAGAGCAACATCGTTAATAGTAAATGCACAGAAGATACTGGCCATAGCTCACAACGATTTAAGTAACAACGATTTTGCCACGGCCCGTACCAGGATAGCTAACGTTAAGCTGACGATAACCGCAATGAAATCTGACCTGGCAAAAGTAAAAGGCAGCTATTCAGTGGATGAGATTACCGGGGCAGTAACTGCACTGGCTAACGTGGAGTTAGCGCTGGCTTCTACACATGAAGAAATGGGTAAATTATCTTATACCTACCTTGACAGAGCTCAACAAATAGTAACAGAGGCGGAGACCGCGTTGGGCAAAGCCATAATAAGACTACCCGCGCCAAAAAAACTTTTTGGAGAGGTAGACGTTGCCAATGCCCGCATGGCAGTATTAAATGCCCAAAAGGCTCTGGACAAAGCCAGGAGCGACCTGGATTTAACAAAAAAACCGCATACAGAAGTTGAAATCGCTTCGGCTCAAATGGCGGTGATAAATGCCCTCAAGGCTTTAAACAAAGCTCAGGAAGACTTAGCCAAAGCAAAAATCCCATATACAGAGGCTGACATCGCTTCATCTCGAATAGTATTGATAACCGCTCAAAAAGCTCTGGATAAAGCCCAGGATGACTTTTTAAAAGCGGCTATGAGCCGGCGCCCTGACGATCAAACTATAGAACAAACGCAGCTACAGGTGGTTGTTGCCCAGGCAAATTTACAGAAATCCCAGGCAGACCTGGATTTAATACTTGCCGGCCCCGACGCTCAGCAAGTAAAACTGGCCGAACAACAGGTAAATGTTGCCCAGGCAAATTTACAGAAGTCTCAGGCAGACCTTGATTTGTTGCTTGCCGCCCCCGATACCCAGCAAGTTAAGCTGGCCGAGCAGCAGGTAATCGTTGCTCAAATGAATTTACAGAAGTCCCAGGCAGACCTGGATTTGATACTCACCGGCCCAGAAGAACAGCAGGTAAAGCTAGCCGAGCAACAAGCGCTTGCCGCCCAGGCAAATCTACAGAATGCCCAAAAGCAATTGGATTTAATGCTTACCGGCCCCAAAGAGTTGGAGGTCGTCGTAGCCGAGTCAAATCT
>JACVQG010000318.1 GCA_015661045.1 Dehalococcoidia bacterium
ACTCGGTCTGTCTCATCCTTATAATAATTTAACATATACGCAAGATATAAGAATGACAATTTCGGACAGTCTTGGGTAATGTTTTCGTAGTCCATTTATTTTAAGACCATTAGTAAGTGGATAATGTAAATTGGGTTATAAAACATCTAAAGAATAATTTTGATATATAATGTATACGCATATATAATATACATATATTCCTCAAGAGGTTAAATACTATGATAGAAAAAATGGAACGATTTCAGGTTTATCTAGAGGCCGGGATGAGTAAAGAACTGGAAAGGATAGCTGCACAGCTAGGTATCTCTAAAGCTGAGCTTATAAGGGCGGGGGTAAAAAGGATTTTGCAGGAAAAAACAGAGGTTAAAGGTGATCCGATATTAGGTATCGTTGGTATGGGGCATGGTGGCACTGGAAGAGTATCTGTAAAACACGATAACTTTCTGGTTGGAATCAGGTTGAGGAAAATGCGCCGTTGAAACCTAAAGTATTTGTGGATACCTCCGCATGGTATGCCTTAACTGATGCCGATGATGCCAACCATCACATAGCCAGTGAATTTCTTGAACAGGCTCTAACTGATTATCAAAGCCTTGTTACCACAAATCACATAATCGGGGAGAGTTACACCTTGCTACGCTTCCGGTTAGGACAGTCTCAAGCAATAGAGTTTATTAATCGTCTAAGACAAAGCCACAGGATAGAAAAGTTATTCATTTCTCAGAGGTGGGAAGAGGAAGCCTATGGTTTATTGGAGAAATATTATGACCAGGACTTCAGTTTCATAGATGCCACCAGCTTTACGGCTATGAGGTCTTCAGGAATAAAAGAGGTATTTGCCTTCGACCAGCATTTTGTAGCAGCCGGATTCATATTGGTACCACAACAGAAGAAGAGGCGCAAAAAATAACTTCCTTCATTTTTGGAGGCAACGATAATAATCCACCTCTGTTATAATTAAACTACTATGTCATTAAAAAATCTTTTAGACACCCCTTTACCCAAATGGGAAGGACTACTGGTGGCGCTGGGACAGCCCGCCTTCCGCGCCCGGCAGCTCAGGAACTGGGTGTTCCATACCTCAGCAACGGACTTTCCTCAGATGACTAACCTACCGCTAGCTCTGCGCGAAAGGCTTCAGGAGTCTTTCCGCCTGGAGAGCTTAACGGCCAAAATGGACGTCACTTCCCGGGATGGCAAGGTCCAAAAAGTGCTTTTCCAGCTTCAAGATGGCAAAACCATTGAGTCAGTGCAGTTGTCTTACGAGAAACGGGTCAGCATTTGTATTTCTACCCAGGTAGGCTGCGCTATCGGCTGCCCCTATTGCGCTACCGGTCAGCAGGGTTTCGACCGGCAGCTTTCCATAGCCGAGATAGTGGAGCAGGTACTCTACTTCGCTCGCCGTTTGGGAGAGGGTAAAAGCATTAACAATGTGGTTTTTATGGGAATGGGCGAGCCGTTAGCTAATTTTGCTAATACCTGGGGCGCAGTAGAGATGCTGAATGCAGACGAGGGTTTCGGGCTTGGCGCCAGACATATCACGATATCTACTGCTGGATTAATTCCTCAGATTAAGGAAATAAGTCAAAAGCCTTTGCAGGTTGGCCTGGCCGTATCCTTACACTCTGCAGACGATACCCTGCGCAACGAGCTAGTGCCCATTAACCGCCGCTATCCTCTGAAAGAGCTTATATCAGCCTGCAAAGAGTATAAAGCTAAAACCGGTCGCCGGGTGACATTTGAATATGTTTTATTCGATGGCATCAACGACGATGTGAAACAGGCAAGACAGTTAGTACATCTCCTCATGGATTTGGATGCTCTCGTTAATCTCATACCAGCAAATGTCAGCGAAACTCCCCGGTTCAAAGCCCCTTCTCTTGACAAGATGACCGCCTTCCGGGATGAACTTGAGCGTTTGAAAGTCAAAGTTACCCTCCGGGGTAAAAGGGGAACAGATATAGCCGCCGGATGCGGCCAGTTGCGCAGCCGTGACATGGCTCTGATAAATAAATGATGATACGGTTGACCTTTTATTCCAAACCGAACTGCCCCTTATGCGATGAGGCCAGGGACATGCTGGAAGACCTTAATCAGGAATTCGCCCTTGTAGTCACCGAGATAAATATACTCAGCAACCCGGCTATCTACGAGAAATATAAATATATCATTCCGGTGCTGGAACTGGAAAACGGTCAGGTAATCAAAGCCAGATTCACCGAGGCAGAGCTAAGGAAGGCGCTAATTGAGAGGTGAGATGTGGGAGGTAGGACGTGAGACCACCCCCTTCCCACTTCTTACTTCCCATTTCTCAATAGCCCTTTGTTTTGTCCACCACATTCAGCAATGACTGGCCATCCAGGTAGCGCTTCAAGTTCTCGTAAAATAACTTCGCCCCTCTATCGTTATAGTCGGCGGTGGCGCCGGACTCATGCGGGGTCAGGATAACATTTGGCAGGTCCCATAAGGGGCTTTCCGGAGGCAGCGGTTCCGTTTCGGTTACATCCAGCCCCGCCCCGGCAATCTGGCCCCGGCGCAAAGCGGCGATTAGGGCAGCCTCATCAACAATAGCCCCGCGCGACACATTTATCAGATAGGCTGTTGGCTTCATCGCTTTTAGTTCAGCCTCTCCGATAATTTTACGGGTTTCCGTAGTTACTGGAAGAGCCACGACAACAAAGTCACTTTCGGCTATAAGAGTTTTAAGCTCCTGCGGTGGATAAAGAATGTCAACACCATC
>JACVQG010000039.1 GCA_015661045.1 Dehalococcoidia bacterium
GGAGATGTGGAGTGGGAAGCGTGGGGATTGCGCGAGCAGTTCAACTGGCGTTACACGCCTGACCGCCTTATGCGTATCTGCCGCAAGCCCATCATTGCCCAGGTCAGGGGATTCTGTATCGGTGGCTCTCACCACATGGCTTATCTATGTGATTTCACTATTGCTGCCGATACCGCCATCTTCGGACAGAATGGCCCCCGTGTGTCCAGCCCGGCCGATGGATACATCATACCCTACCTGGCTCGAGTTGTGGGCGCTAAAAAAGCCCGCGAGATGTGGATGCTGGCCCGCCGCTATAGCGCCTCCGAGGCATACGACATGGGACTGGTCAATAAAGTTGTCCCGATGCCAAAGCTGGAAGAGGAGGTAGATAAGTGGTGCGAAGAGCTTCTCTCGCTTAGCCCCGGCTGCATAGAGGTGCTCAAGGCGTCATTCGACGACGAAATTGACCACATGCCCCAGTTGGGCCTGCACTCCGGTTGGATGTACCCGGACTGGTTCGAGATGAAGGAATGCCGGGAAGGTGTAGATGCTTTCATGCAGAAGCGAAAACCCCAGTTCTGGAAGATAAGGCAGGCAGAAGCAAAAGCCAGACAGGACAACCCGGAGCCGAAAGCCTGATTTAACAGGGTGAGACAGAGAGTTGAGACAGAGAGTGGGGTGGTCTCTATCTCTATCTGATAAGTGGGAGGAAGGTAAATATTGATAAATCTTAGCGAAATGAGAAAAGGCCTGATGGTAGAGTATGAAGGACAGATCTACCAGGTGGTGGAAAGCTCGCCTTTCAGGCATGCCCAGAGGGCGGCTATGGTTAAGATCAAACTGAAGAACATCCGAACCAACAAGAATGTCGAACGCACGATGCAGGGCAGCGAAAAACTACGACAGGTATCGCTGGAAAGACGCCTGGTGCAATACCTCTACCGCGAGGGAGACCTCTGCTACTTTATGGACACATCTAACTTCGAACAGATACCCATGAATGTTTCTCAGATAGAAGAAGAAATCGGATACCTCAAGGAAGGTATCACCCTCAACATGTTCAACTATAAAGGCGAACCTGTCTATCTGGAACTGCCGATAACTGTGGATTTAAAGATTGTGGAGACCGGGCCGGCCTTTAAAGGTGATACCGCCGCCTCGGGCGGCAAACAAGCCAAACTGGAGACGGGGCTGGAGATTAAAGTACCCCTGTTCATCGCCCAGGACGATGTTATCCGCCTGGACACCCGCACCGGGGAGTATTTAGAGAGGGTGAGCTAGTAGGGTCAGGTTTGAAACCTGACCGCACCGCGGCGAATTTGAGACTCACTCCTACGAAGGCACTTTGGCTACCCACTGACAAACACAATACCCCAAGCTGAAGCCTGGGGTATTGTGTTATCTCCTGAAGCATTCAGGAATCACGTTAGTCTGACCATTCTCGATATTACCGAAGAGACTTTGTTTTCTAAGAGTACAAATAGTCACGAAATAGGCGCCCGGTTGGGTGTAGTTCCAGCTAAGTAGCCTTATGTAACGGCGCTGAGGGAAAGGTTCTCCAGGAAATTTATCATTCATCAAGCAATATTATAGGACATCTTCTTGCGCCAGCTTACATATTTCAATAGCTAACTTCTCTATTTCTCCCCGTCCTGAAAGAAGCTCCAGCCAGCGTTGCGGGATTGCTTCCTGCCCGTAATAGGCCCCGGCCAGAGCGCCACAGACGGCCCCAACCGTATCGGCATCGCCGCCCAGGTTGACCGCCTCCACTATCGCCGCTTCCAGGCTATCGGTGTTCATAAAGCACCATAGAGCGCATTTAAGGGTGTCAAGCACAAAGCCGGAAGGTATCAGGTCTGACTTCTTCAGATTAGCAACGTCCAGCACCGCTTTCCGTGTCTTCGGTTCCTCTATCTTTTCTCCTAAATTAATTAGCAGCCCATCTTTCTCCCCGTACACCAGCCTGGCGATAGCCATGTCCAGAGCCACAGTCCCCCAGCAGGCCCGTGGGTCCCAGTGAGCTATCCCTGATAAGTGTTTTATCGTTACGGAAATTGAGCAGTCCGATGGGCGCGCAGCGCATGATACTGCCGTTACCAGCCGACATGCCGCCCAGCTTTTCATGGGCCAGTTTACCTGCCTCTTGCCACGGTGCGCCCTTCTTTAGCTCCTGTAATGCCGTCAGGGTAATATTGCCGATATCTTTGGGGTTCCCTGTCAGCCACTTAATGAACCGTTGAGCGATGTCTTCAGCGTTAAACCCCTTCTTATCAACAATGCTGCGGGCGATGCAGAGCATAAGGGCAGTGTCATCACTGTATTCGCCAGGCTTCAGGTTCAGCCAGCCGCCGCCCAGGTATTCGGTCACCCGGCCGTGGCGTTGTTTAATCTCCTCAGCGTTTAAAAACTCTACCGGCGCGCCCAGGGCATCGCCGATGGCCACGCCCAGGAGACAGCCTGTAAAATGGTTTTGCATTGATATCCCCCGAAAATAACCTCTGCACCTATTCCCCTTCCCGAAACGGGAAAGGGTCAGGGGTTAGGTTTTTTACTTTCTACCGAAAATAGACTCTCCTTCGTCTTTGCGAGGAGCGGGCGACGAAGCAATCTCCGCTTTTGGAGGAGTAATCGGCCTCAAGGTGATGAGATTGCTTCGCTTCACTCGCAATGACGAGTAGCAACCTATTTTCATCCTTCTTGGTCGACTGGTCGGAATGAACGATTCCCTCGAAAATAGACGCTTTTTGTCATCCTGTAGGAGTCGCGAGTTATCGGGACGACGAAGGATCTCAGGGTGGAAGGGAGTTTTTTAAGTTGACTTGTCCCACCCTGAGATTCTTCGCTTCGTTCCAGAAGGACAATTCCAAACTATTTTCATTTTTTATACTGCCCCGTCATCGGGGCAGGCCCCTATTCTAAGTTAACTTCATCCTTATACTTCGGCGCCGAAATCTGCCAGTCCAGACTTTCTTTTAAAAAGCCAACGAAACGGAAGGCTGTTTGAGGCTCGCCGTGGACAACAAACACGTGTTTCGGTGGCTTGCGCAGTCCTGATAACCATTTAAAAAGTTCATCCCTGTCGGCATGAGCTGAGAAACCAGTCATCTGAACAATCTTAGCCTTCACAGGATACATTTGCCCCAGTATCCTTACCTCTTTAGCGCCATCAACTATCTGTCTTCCCAAAGTGCCTGCCGCCTGATACCCCACAAAAATGACCGTGCTTTCAGGCCGTGCGATGTTTCGGGTCAGGTGATGCTTAATCCGTCCGGCATTGCACATTCCGGAGCCGGCTATTATCACATTCGAGCCTGTCATAGTGTTGATAGCCTTCGACTCCTCAACTGTAGAAGACATGGTAAGGCCGGGGAATTCAAAGGGCGACTTTCGCTGTTGAATAAGTTTAACCATGTCTTCATCGAACAGTTCCGTATGGTGCTCGAATACATCAGTTATCTTAACTGCCATCGGGCTATCAACAAACACCTTGAGGTGCGGAATCTGTTTCTCCATTAGCAATTTATTAAGGTAATAAAGAACATCCTGAGCCCGTTCGAAAGCGAAGCTGGGAATGACAATATTTCCACCTGCCCTCACCGTGGAGTTTATTACCTCGCGGAGCTGTGTGCTAATATCATTAGAGTCTTCATGAAGGCGGTCTCCATAGGTGGACTCTACCAGTATATAGTCAGCTTCGCCGAAAAGCGTCGGCGGGTGCAACATCGGCCGGTCCCAGCGGCCAACATCTCCAGAGAAGAGGATCGTTCGTCTATTTTCACCGTCATTGATAGCGAGCTTAATCATAGAGGAGCCGAGGACGTGCCCTGCGTCGTAGAATGTTGCTTCAACTTTTTTATTTATCCGGATAAGTTTTTCATAGCGGACCGGCGAAAACAAGCGGAAACAAGCCGTGGCATCCCTGGTGTTGTACAGGGGAATCTCGGGGTAAGGCCCTCTTCTACCTTCTCTCTGGTGCCTTTTCCGCTTGAACTCGGCGTCTTCCTGCTGGATATGAGCCGAATCCAGGAGAGTTATCTGGGTTACCTCGCTGGTAGCCTTTGTGCAGTAAATAGGCCCTCGAAACCCCTCTCGCACCAGCTTGGGCAACAGGCCGCAATGGTCAAGATGGGCATGGGTGAGGAGCACGGCATCTAAAGAATTGGGCGGGATTGGAAATGGGTCCCAGTTTCTTCCATTAAACTCTCTCTCCTGATATAAACCACAATCAACCAGAATCTGTGTTTTGTCAACCTCTACAAGGTAACGCGAACCGGTGACATTTTGAGCTGCCCCGAGGAAGGTAATTTTGATAGTCACATATTCTCCTAAAATCCCCCGCTTACGGCCCCCCCTTACGTAAAGTCCCGATTCACTTCGCTCATACGGGATTCCGTATAAAATCGGAAGGGGCCAGGGGGATTTACCATTCGATTGTTGTTTTTTATTTTATCAAATAGATTGGGTCTCTCGCAGAAACCGCCAGCGATGGTGGAGGGCGGCTAAGGCCCGAGCCGCCCGTTCCGGAGTATTGAAGTACAATATGCCCGGGTTTTTCTCCAGTGAAGCTCTCCATCCCGATGCATCCGGGCCATAGCCCCACGTGCAAATAGGTTTATCGGGAAACCTGGCGGCTGCTTTAACAGCAATCTGTGTGGCATCCCATGCTTTATACTCATCCTGAGAGACGGTCCAGACGACAAATAAAAGACCGGAGATATTAATGTCCGATAGCATCAGGTTTATTAGGGCTTCTGTGCTCTCCTGGTAACCATGAAGAATCCCTGCCGGCCAGGTATCCAACGGATTAAAAGGTTTTATCCAGGAAGGAAAAAGCTTCCCCATTTGCGCCAGGGTATCCGGCGTTAGTTTGGGGATTTCCAGACACTGAGAAATGAAGGCATCGGTGCCCATTCCCTTGATGCCGCCCACATGCCCGATGATACCAACTCCTTTACCCTTCATCAATGGCAGGAACAGGAAGGTTTTAATCAGGTCATCCAGTTCATCTACATCCTTGACCCGTATGATGCCGCTCTGGCGGAAAGCGCCATCGTAGACCCCATCATTGCCGCCCAGGGCGCCGGTATGGGATGCTACCACCCGGGCGCCCTCCGGGGTGCGGCCAACTTTTAGCGCCAGAATAGGTTTTTTTAACGATACCCGGCGGGCAATTTCTAAAAACCTACGCCCGGCCTTGACCCTTTCCATATGGAGAAAAATAAGCTCTGTTTGAGGGTCCGACTCGTAAAACTCCAGGACATCGGCGTAGTCAATATCGCCCAGATTGCCCAAATCTAAAACCTTGCCTACCATCCTGCCCCTGCCAGCGGGCGGCTCCGGCCATGACCGGTAGCTAAAAATACCCGATTGGCATACTGCACCCAGGGGGATTGTCTGCTCGGTATACATGGGCGCCCAGTAAGTGTTCAGTCCGTTGAAGGCGTTAATCACACCGAAGGTGTTAGGGCCGACGATACGCGCTCCGCCTTCCCTGGCAATGCGGATAGCCTCTGCCTGGATGCGTTTGCCCTCATCATCCTCACCATCGTCCAGGCCCATGCTATAGAGGATAATGGCCTTTATCCCCTTCTGGACACATTCGGTAACCGCTTTTATCAGGCCTTCACGGGGCAGGCTGATTACTACTAAATCCACATCGCCGGGCACATCCCCTATTGAAGGGTAGCTCTTCAAGCCCATAATCTCGGAGGCGTTGGGGTTTACCGGATAGATTTTCCCCTTGTAGCCATCGCGCAACATAGTCTCCACAGGGTTGGTATCCCCATCCTTGGCAGCGGTCTTCCGGGAGGCGCCGATGAAAGCCAGTGAGTGCGGTTCGAAAAAAAGCTTCAAATTCTGGACAACATTCATTCTTTTTTACCCTTCTAAGTCAACCTCTCCCCAACCCCTCTCCGTCAACGGAGAGGGGGACAGAGGGGGTGAGGTAAGATGTTCTCTCATATACCTAACATAGACAAGCCGGAACCAAGAAGATTACACCACTGAGACCGTAGAGAACACAGAGAATAGAAGAAAACCATAAATCCTCAGCGCTCTCCGCGTGCTCTGCGGTGAGAAATCTTTCCACTTCGCGCAAGATTATACCCTTAAGGGCCTAATGATGTGTGGTCTTGATAGAATTCCCACCGGCACCACGTATCTACTGGATGTGGATCTGGCGGCGCAAATTCGCACCTTACTTTCACTGTAGTGTCAATAGCCTGAGCAAAGGCGCTGTGAATATTCAACCAGATATACTTACAGGGAAACTCCCCGATGCCCTGCTTAACCCGGCTATCCTGAACAGTACAATGAGTGTACCACAACACTATGCGCTCCGGGCTTATCTCCTGATAGTCCCAATCCATACACCATGAACTGGAGAGGAAATTGTAAGCCCGAATCACATCCCTGGGGCCATCCCCTTTTAGACCCAACATTCTTTTGATCCGCCGTCCTTCCACAACCACCTGCCGTTTCCAAACCGCCTCGTCCATTTCAACAGCCTTGTCCTGGCTCCACCTATCCTCTACTGCGCGAAACCAGAGGCCATCCAGAGTCATGGCATTCTGAGACATCATCTTAATGGTCTTCACCAGGGTTTCTTTTGGTAAGTCCTCCAGAGTCAAATGGAGAGGTTTTTCTTTGTCCGAAATCTCTTCAACTCCTGAAACATCTTTGTTTAAAGTTCCTCGCCCTTTAGGGGAGAGGTTAGGGTGAGGGTTTACTCTCGTCTTTCACTTATTTAGAGTATTCATTACCTGCGCCGTGGGTTCTGTGTTCGCCATAGGGATAAAGAATCGTAGTTAAACCGGGAAGCAGGAGGCGTGACCTTAGGCGGCGCAGCCACCGGTGGTTCTCCTTTAACTGATTTCACCAGTTCAAACGCCTTCTCCAGATGCTCCTCGTCGCCGTGTACTGAAAGGACTACTGAACCTTCAGAGCCCCCGATGCCTCCGGAGGCCACATGGGTAGCGGATACCCCGGCCAGAATATCCAGGGCTTGCACCTCAGTGACAACCAGGACGTTGACCAGTGGAAACAGGCCGCAGGGCAAACCCATGCTGTATTTGAAGCGTAAAGCGCCACACTGCCGGGTAGCCTCTATTACCGAGGGAACCAGCTTCTCTAGACCCACCGGCACAATGAAATGGCTGCCGCGTACTGCAATAATGGGCCATGCTTCGCCGATGGTCCCGGCCTGCGCGCCCCCCACCAGTATTCCTGCGTTCCCTTGCGGGTCTACTGCATTAGCGCCCTTGATAAAAACATCGCCGGCAGCGAATTCGTCAAGGGCATCCTTAGGTGACACCTCTATCTGTTTACCCTGTCGCACGACAAAGGGCTTCCATCGGGATTCGGTTTGATTGGCCACCAGCTCTCCGCCGGTGATACAACCCATAGTATAAGCGGACTTCGGTTCAATCTTGATGCCCAGAATCTCCTCTGCAACAAAGGCGTTGGTTGTACCACGGGATAGGATGATAGTGCCGTTTTTCATAGCGGTCGCAACCTCGGGCATTGCAGGTATGGCTTTGGCGATAAGCCGCTTGGATTCGGCGGGCGTAAGACAAACAAGGGCTGAGACATCCTTGCCCGAAGGAATATCCCCGTGCTGAGATGGATAGAACATAGACACCTCCTGGAAATTACGTGCTATTGTAGCATCCCAGGGGGCTAAATGAAAATACCCCACCAAATTATTCCCTCGCCCTTGACGGGAGAGGTTAGGTGAGGGTGGAGTTTTGTGTTATCCGGTTGTATTGAAGGGCAATACACGAATTGCCTCTACAAGTGAACATGAAAAAGATGTGATATGTAGACTGTATTTAAATACTGTATATTGCTTTATAGTTGCCTTAAAGATGATATGCAGATTACTTGCTTTATGCTATATTAAATGACTGGAGGTGGTCCCGATGAAAATTTCAGATGTTGTGTCCAATGCCAGGAAGAAATCTTTAACGCCTATGCAGGAAAAGGTGATGGAACATCTCAAGCGGCACCACGACGAAGTTTTTTCGTACCGCGACCCGGAGCTAGCCAAAGAGCTGGGAATGAAACAGTCAGCCCTGGGTTTTACCCTGTGGGGCCTGGCTCATAAAGGACTGATAAAGAGCTTCAAAGCAGACAAAGTCTACTTTGGATGGAAAGCGGCCATAGACGAGCTGGAGCGGCAGATAAAGATGTTTGGGATGACGTAAAGAAGTACCTGTAATATTTTAGGTCAAATATTCGCTGATTTTCCTTTTGGGTGCCGGTGGCGCTGGCTCCATTCTTGGGCCATCTCCAACGCTCTTTTTATCCTTCGTTCGCGGGTTTCAGGCCTCTTGGCATCCTCGATCCATGTAACATATCGCTTTTGGCATGAGGGTCTCATTGATTCGAAAGCCGTAAGGGCTTGCTCATCGGCTTGTAGTACCTTTGCGAAGTCCTGCGGAAGTGAAATACCTTTTTGGGTTACCATGCTGGTTTTCTTGAAAATAGAATCCCTTTAAATACCCTTTACTAAGAGGGACTCAGGGGGATCAGAATATTAGTGCGCTCAGTTTTTGAAGTGTCTCTGTTACGGTTTTTTCTGGAAGACTACAAATCAAATCAGCTTTTCGAATACGCCAATCAAGGCTTTTCACCTGGTCTGACAGGATCGCTCCACTGATAGCTAGACCAGAAGGGATGAGAACCTCAAAAGGATAGCCTTTGATTTCATTTGTGATGGGGCACAAAATAGCCAGTCCAACCTTACCATTGTAAACCCGCGGTGAGAGGACAACTGCAGGCCGGCGTCCGGATTGTTCATGACCGGCCTGAGGGTTCAAAGTGACCCAGACAGCATCACCACGGTCCGGGATAAATGGTTTTCCGTTCACCATGCTTCGCTACCGACTGGAGCACCTGTGTCCAGTTCGCGATGGATGTTGTCTTCTGTTATCTGCTCCAGTAGTCGTTCGAGGGTTAAGGCGGGCTCAATGATGGGTACAATAACAATTTTCCCATTTTCCATCGACATGTTGACTGGCATATCACGGTCGAGGCCTATTTCACGGGCAAATGACTTCGGGATGCGTAGCGCCAAGCTGTTTCCCCACTTTTGGATGCGGCTTTGCATCGGATTACCTCCATTGATGTATCTACAATGATGATACATCAAGCTGGCATAATATTCAAGTATATTGGCAAAGTGTGTTATAATAGTGGACAAATTAGTGTGGTGGGTTTCGTTTCACTTCACCCACCCTACAAATATTTAAGTTAAAGTTGATAAATGCTTAATCCGTTTGAGCATATTCGGGTGGGTGCTCAGGGCCTCCATCATCTTCTCTCCGAAACCAACCTTCACCTTCTTGGAACGCAGCGCCATAAGCTCACCAACGTCGATGGAGCCGCTCATATCCTGGTCAATCTCCTTTAATTCACGGACCTCTATTAACGCGCGCGAGGGGTCGTTGACAAAAAAGGCTTTAGCCCCTTCAACCTTTTTTAGTTCTTCCTGAGGCGCCCTGGCGGCGCCGATCACCAGTTTATACAGGGCAGTGGCCATGTGTTGCGGGCTGGAACCTAACTCAACGCTACCTTCATCGGCATAGTACTCACGGAGCCGGGAAGCGTATAGGACCATGAGTTGCACTATGAAATGTACAACAAGTAACCCCATGCCAATCAAGGGCAGAGGATTACCGCCACCCCGCCGGTCATCTCTACCGCCGCCCAGGATACCGCTCCACATCAGGGTCATAGCCACATAGTAGATAATCATAGGGAAAATATTAAGCAGGGTCATCAGGGCCATATCTTTATGCTTGAGGTGGGACATCTCGTGTCCCAGCACGGCGCGGAGCTCATCCTCTTTAAGAAGCTTGCGAATACCTTCGGTAACGCAAATGCGGCCGTCGCGCGTGGTGCGTCCAAAAGCGAAGGCATTGGGTATAGACAGCGCTGAGACGCCGACCTTGGGTTTGGGCAGCTTGGCCGCCTGAGCTAGCTCAGTTATCATGCGGTGCAGGGCTGGCTCTTCCTTCTCAGTGACATACTTCACCTTCATTGTCCAGCCCACCATCGCCGGACCCATCAGATACTGGATAAGCATAAAAACAACAGCTATGATTCCATAGACCACAATGGCATATATAACGGCAAACAGCGCCGCCAGTAGTAAATACATTCGTAGAACTACACCCATTGGTTCCCCCTTTAATTATTAAATCCTAAATCCAAAGCGCCTAAGCCCAAACGACCTAGCGTCGTTATAGCTACCCGACTTTCTGTTTTTTCTGATAGTCCTCTATGGCCCTGTGCAGGGCATCGGCGGCCAGGTTGGAACAGTGCATCTTTGTAGCCGGCAGGCCGCCCAGGGCTTCGGCAACGGCCTTATTAGAGATTACCAGAGCCTCTTCAATGGTCTTCCCCTTCACCATCTCCGTGACCATGCTGGAGGTGGCAATGGCAGCGCCGCAACCGAAGGTCTGAAACTTGGCATCCTCGATGCGGCCATCCTTGACCTTTATATAAATCTTCATGATATCGCCGCATACAGGGTTGCCCTCTGATCCCACCCCATCGGCGTCAGTTATCGAACCAATGTTTCGGGGATTCTTGAAATGATCCATTACCATATCGCTATACATATTTCACCTCTTCTCGCTAGTAAGGGGAGACATTGCCCGCAACCGGCTTACAATTCCGGGGATTATCGAGGCTACGAAATCTATCTCCTCCTGCGTATTTCCCAGCCCCAGCGTGAACCTTATGCTGCCATGAGCCACCTCCACCGGAATTCCCATGCCCATAATGACATGGGACGGTTCCAGGGAGGCGCTGGTACAGGCGCTGCCCGATGAAGCTGCCACACCCTCGAAGTCCAGGTTTAACAAAATAGACTCACCCTCTATAAACTCGAAATAGAAACTGGCATTGTTGGCCAGGCGCTGAGTGGGATGGCCGGTAAGATAGGCTCTTTCAATTTTGGTTATTCCTGCTATAAGCCTGTCACGCAAAAAGGTGCAATGTTTAACAAAGGCCGGCCTGTTTTCTTCAGCTATCTTTAATGCCACACCGGTGCCCACAATTCCCGGCACGTTCTCCGTTCCTGCCCGGCGGTTCCGCTCCTGGGTGCCCCCATGCTGCCAGGTCTGGAACGGGCTTCCCCTTCTTATATATAATACACCAACGCCCTTGGGTCCATAGAACTTATGCGAAGACAGGCTGAGCATGTCCACGCCGAGCTTATCCACGTTCAGGTCCAGAGAGCCTGCCCCCTGGACAGCATCGGTATGAAAAGCTATCTTCCTGCCTTTAGCTCGCTCCTTTATTACCTTAGCGATGTCGGAGATGGGTTCAATGGTGCCCACCTCATTGTTGGCCAGCATGATACTGACCAGTGTGGTCTTATCGGTTATGGCGCGGCCGACATCATCCGGGTTGACCACGCCATATTTATCCACTGGCACGAAAGTAACCTGAAAACCCATCTTTTCCAGGGCGTGAGCCGTCTCCAGGACAGCGTGATGCTCTATAGTTGATGTAATGATATGATTGCCCAGCTTCTGTTGAGCAAAAGCCACCGCCTTGACAGCAATATTATCCGACTCGGTGCCGCCGCTGGTAAAGGTTACCTCCCGGGGAGTGCATCCCAGGACTTCGGCCACCTGAGTCCGGGCTGCTTCAACAGCCTGGCGGGCCTCCTGAGCTATTGTATAAACGCTAGAAGGGTTTCCAAACCGCTCGGAGAAATAGGGTAACATTGCTTCCAGCACCTTAGGATGGACAGGTGTAGTAGCCGCATGGTCTAAATAGATAAGTTTACCCATAATTACCTCCTCATGGATGAAATTCCAAGTCCTAATTTCTAAATCCGAAACCCCGTCGTATTGAATTGATATGTATTTTGATTATGAGCCTGCTTGACAGGTGGTCGAAAACCCCCGTCCGCCGCAGGCGGGCTGCCCCCCTTTACGTAAAGGGGGTTAGGGGGTTTTCGTCCTCTCTCATCTTTACGCGAGATTTTGTTGTTAAGGGAGTCAACACAATAAAAAATAACTCAAATCTCAATCTAAAAAAACAGATACAATCACTGTCCTGCCAAAACCCCCACATGCCGGGGCTTTTCTTTCTTATCTCCAGGGGTCGAATCACCAGTGCAGAGGTCTGCCAGTGTAGTCGAGTCCAGGACATCCACAATAGAATCCCTGAGTTTGAGCCAGAGACGGCGGGAGCCGCAGGCCAGTTCCCGTTTGCAACTGGACTCGGAGCCATACTCCGAGGCACATTCAATCAAATCCAACGGCCCCTCCAGCGCCCGCATTATCTGGCCGGCTGTGATAGATTTCGGGCTGGCGGCCAGAGTATACCCACCCTTGACCCCACGGGTAGCCAGCACCAGTCCGGCGCGGCGCAAGGGGGCAATTATCTGCTCCAGATAGCCCTCGGATAGCCCCTGGGCACGCGCTATATCGGCCAGAGCCAGAGGCCCGGAACCATAGGATTGGGCCAACTCTACCATTGCCCTGAGACCATATTCCGACCGGCTGGATAATTTCATTGAATACCTACCAATCTACTAGGGATTATAGCATCGTCAGTGGGGAAGGTCAAGAGACGTAAGTCACATTAGAAAACGTAGGGGCACAGCATGCTGTGCCCCTACCAACGTCAATCCATTTTCGTATCCTAAGTCCAAGATAGAAATTCACTCAAGTTATCCAAGATTTTCGAATATTTTGTCTCTTTGGCTAGTCCCTGTGTTGACTTCGCTATATACTCAACGTTCAGTTTCTTCTTGTTTCTCAATAGTATATTTTCAATATCTGCCTTGTCCTGGTTATTAAACCTTACCAGCTTGTAAACTATAGTATCTTCCCGTGACGCTATTTTCATATCAATGTCAAAAAGCTTTATTTCCTTAGCGCGGCTGATAGCCTGGCTGTCAATTTCATATTTAGCTATCCTGATATCAACGGAGAACAAAGCAGAGTAAGGAAACTTGATGACCTTGAATTGAGATAGCTTCTGAAAGGCAGTGGGCTTTACTCTAAAACCCCTATTTGAAAGCTCGTTTAGTAGCAGGCCTATTTTTTCACCCGGAATAACAATGACGATGTCTACGTCGAGGGTGGTCCTGGGTTTGCCCCATATGGACGCGGGTATTCCACCTACAATAACATAGTTTATATTTAGCAGTTTCAGGGCTGAGTGTAGTGAGCGGACTACTTCTTCCATTGGCCCGCATTCTTGAGGAGAACTTCAAGCATAGCAATAGCTTTTTTTACGCTAAGCTTCTTTACCTCAGACTTAGTGATTTTGTTTTCTTCATCAAAAAGAGACTTTATTTTACCTGTCACCCTATCATCCATTTGCGCCGCTTACTGTCGTCCAATTAATAAATTATAACACAGCAAGAGGTAGAGATAGAGACCGCCGCCCCTCTCTGCAGGGTCTTTGCATTGTCACCCTGAGTCCCGACTTGTCGGGCGAAGGGTCTGGGGTGGGGCGTTCCCCGCTTCGTTCCCCAGATGCTTCGCTTTGCTCAGCATGACAA
>JACVQG010000319.1 GCA_015661045.1 Dehalococcoidia bacterium
CGGTAGGGTTAAGGCCGCGTCCATGAAGAAACCCGGGCGCATAGGCAGACACCATAGGATATATGATGAAAATCAATAGAATTGTAGTTACTGCAATCCCCATAAGTCGCCGGGTGATTTCTACCAGTGCAACGAGAAGGAGGATAGCCAGAACTACCTCGTGAAGCCCTTCCAGACGCATCATACCTATCCTACCCGGATAAACAAAAAAGAAATATAGACAGGGGCCAACTCCCATCAGCATGAACAAGAAATCATACCAGGGAATTTTATCCCTGGGGGACTGCCGTCTAAAAGGAGTGAGCAAGTAGGCCATGATGAATATCAGAGCTAACCCCATGGCCCGGAATTGAGGCAGATGCAGGAAAATCTTCTGGCCGGTAAGAAACCCCATTATGTAGGCTAACAGGTATCCTATCAATAACACACTGATAACAGAGATGACTACCCGCATCGGACCGTGGAACTGACGGAAGCGAGTCTCTACTTTTTCTACTATCTTCTGTACTTTTTCGTCTTCTATCTTTTCCAGCGTATCACTCCGATATATGAGGTGCGTCCCGATTTGTCGGGACGCACCTGCTTAACCAAACAAATAAAACAGTTTCTTCGCTTTTATCTACTTCTTCATCTTGGCTTCCAAAGCTGGAACCTCTTTCAGAAGGGCCTGGTGGCGAGCTTCCACGTCTGCCGGCCAGGCATTTTTCTCTTTAAAGAACCTTATTGCGCCATCATGGTACGGGGCGCCATCGCCCCACCTATGGGCATTTTCTAGCTTTATCTGGCTTCCGGTGGTGGGGAAGGCGTCCTTGAACTCGTCCCGGCGTTCAAAAATGGTCTTGAGCAAGGCATAGGCAGCGTCCGGGGAGAAGTCTTTGCGAGCGTACAACGTACCTGCATTTACAAAAAGGGTGGGTTGAGTAGTATCGCCCTTTATACCCATCCAGTTGGGTGGGAACTTGTCCAGCTCAGCTAAAGTGGCGCCTACCTTCTTATTAAAGTAATCAATATCCGACTGGTTATAAGCCAACATACGGAACCCGCGGGACCGGTCTAAATCCAGTGAAGGCGCTGAAATGGAAAAACCAGCAGCATCAATTTTACCTTCTATGAGCTGCTGGATAACATCGGAGAACTTACCACCTATCATCACATTGGCATTCACTTTACGGCTCTCCAGAGCATACTCCACTATCAACTTTGTAAGGTAGGAATCATAGCTCCACATAATTTTTTTGCCAGCAAGGTCCTCTATCTTAGTTATGTTGCTATCGCCTCGGACCTGGAGAGCCATATCGCCAAAATACAAGCTGGTGAGCTTTCTCATCCAAGGATGAGGCCCGTCTTTTTCAAAGTATTCCGAACCTCTAAAATAGAATAGGGCATCCGGGGCAGACTCATGGAGGAGAAAGTTTACATCCTTCTCAGCGAAGGGACCTACCATGCCAATACCGCCTATCGGTTCAATATTTACCTTCATGCCGGAATACTTATTCAGCACGGGACCAATGGGAGTCCAACTGTTATGGGATCTGCTTCCAAGCGCTCGAACACCAATGGTAATCGCTTCGGGAAGTTTTACGGCGGCTGGAGTCGGTTGAGCCGTAGCTACAGGAGTGCTTACCGGCACAGGTGCTGAAGTGGCAGCAGGTTGGGGAGGTGCTTTGGGAGTGCATCCTACTACCAAAATAGCTAACAACGACAAACAAGCCAGGATAAGTCCTAATTTTTTCATTTGATACCCCCTTTTTAATATTTTCTCAGACTTTAATATTAGACTACTTTTCAGTTTGGGTTAAACTTTTGCTGAATAATAGCATAGTGCGCTGAAGCCGTCAAGCGAGGTTTCCCGTTCGGCACGGTCTTTGCATAATCACGATAAACAGCCAATGACTACCTATCTCGGCAGTAACGGTTTTATACCTGGATGTATTGATAGAATGTACGTCCAGATGTATAATGAGATTGAAGAGACAGGTGGAGGTCAGCATTGACCAAGAAAATCCTGGCAGCTACTGAGGTCCGTAAGAATCTGAGGGAAGTTCTAAACGGCCTGAACAAGCACCCTGAACCCTATTATATTACTCAGCGAAGCCGCCCAACTGCCGTCCTTATTAAATATGAAGATTATGAATCTCTGGTACAGAAAGCTAAGGAGTGGGAGGAACTAAAATCGGCGCTCCGCTGGAACCTGGGCTTTATAGCCAATATAAGCGCTGCCATGGAGCTTGAGGCCGAGCCAGCTAAATACATCCAACTTCTCGAAACCGGTATCAGGCAGGGGCTGAAAAGGGGGAATGTACCCAAAGGTGTCTTGAACAAACTGGAAGACGCAGAGAGTGTTATTAAAGAATGGGACTTTAAAACCTTTCGCCTCCTCCAGAATGTTAAACTCCTGGAGAGGACAAAAGACAGTGTCGTATTAGGCCGCTCTTCCTGCCCGTATCTGTTTGACGTTATGAGGCAGCAGGCCTCATTTCACATCAAACGGATAAACTGGCGGGACTATCGGGGGGCTACTAAAAAATCGGTATCAGACTTCCTCTGCCTGTGCTGTAGCCTGTGTAGCAGCGTTATGGTGGACTGGTTATCGGATGGGAAATTCTTGGTGGCAGAAATCCCCAGGACGGAGTGTAAAAAATGGACAGATATCTGCGTTCATGCAGTCAGAGTGAAAAATAGTTTAACGCTCAGGAAGAAAGGCGGGATTAGCAAACAGATGCAAACA
>JACVQG010000320.1 GCA_015661045.1 Dehalococcoidia bacterium
AGCCAATCTTTAACCACCCTGGAGTTGCTGGATATGGTGCTGGAAAAGACGGGATATAAAAAATATATCCAGGAAGAGGAGGATGGAGAGGAACGATGGGATAATATCCAGGAGTTGCGCAACGTAGCCAGGGACAGGGCTATCCTCGGCGATTTTCTGGAAGGTGTGGCCCTCGTCTCGGATACAGACAGCCTGGATGAGCGTTCGGAGAGTGTTACTCTAATCACGTTGCACCAGGCCAAAGGGCTGGAGTACGATGTCGTATTTATTGTTGGTGTGGAAGAGGGGGTATTGCCCCACTACCGCTCCGTTGACGACCCCGCCCAAATGGAGGAGGAACGACGGCTGTGCTATGTGGGTGTAACCCGGGCTAAACGAAGGCTCTACCTAATGCGGGCCTTCCGCCGCAGCCTGGGCGGCATGAACGGCGCTAATGCGCCATCCCGCTTTCTCAAAGATATACCCACTCGACTTATAGCTGGCCACGAGCCTGTCAAAGAGACCATTACCAAACCAGCTCCCCGGCCGGTTCTACCAGAGTTCAAACCTGGCGACTCCGTCAAACACGGGATATTCGGCCTGGGGGTAGTGGTGAGCGCTACGGCTGTCCGGGATGATAAAGAAGTGGTGGTGGCCTTTGCCGGGATAGGGGTAAAAAAAATGTTGTTGAGCTTCGCCAGGCTGGAGAAAGTAACGTAGGCGCACAGCATGCTGTGCCCGATTATTAAGACAAGATGGTGTTCGATATCAAATGTTCCCCGTGAAGGGTAGGAGATATAGCCTCCCAAGGCAATATCAATGATTTTTATCGTTAAATACTGCTCATGAAGTATAATCTACCTACATATTCTGACGGAGGCTGCAAATATGCAAAAAGCGAAAGACGAGGTCACGAAACTACTTTCCCGTTTACCGGATGATTGCTCTTTAGAGGATATTCAGTATCACCTATATGTGCTTCAAAAGATTGAGCGTGGCCGCAACGATGCCAAAGAAGGACGGCTTTATACTCAGGAAGAAGTTGAGAAAATGATGGCAAAATGGTTAGAGAAGTAGTTTGGAGTTATGAAGCCGCAGCCGACCTAAAAGCCCTCGCTGAATTTATTGGAAAGGACTCAGCTTTTTATTCTGCTGCATTTGTGCAAGAAATCCTTGATGTGAGCCGTTCGTTGGATAAATTCGCAGAAAGAGGACGGATTGTTCCTGAACTATCCAGTCCAGAAGTTCGCGAACTTTTAGTAAGAGAGTACCGTCTCATCTATAGCATTGAGAAGTCGCGCCTAGTCATATTAGGTTTGATACACGGTAAAAGAGATTTAAAAAGACTGTGGGATAAAGAGAAACGTAGTAATTGAGAAGCCATGCATAAAATAGTTTCTGTCAAACCCCTTGCTTCTTATAAAGTAAAAGTCGTTTTCTCAGATGGAATAGAAGGTGTAATTGACCTTTCGGACCTGGTAGGGAAAGGAGTTTTCTCTGTCTGGAAAGACCCCAAACAGTTTGCTCGGGTCTTCATAGACCCCGAAACCCATACCCTTGCATGGCCAGGTGAGATAGACCTCTGCCCGGATACGCTGTATGAAGAAGTTACCAAAATTAAAGTATCCTGAGACTCGCAATGCCGTTTGCGCATTAAAGCCAAGTGCCGAGGTCGAAACCGCCTGTTCGCAAAGGTTCGTGAAGCAATTGCCGTTAAGTTTCGCCAGGCTGGAGAAGGTAACATAGGGGCAGACCTCGTGTCTACCCTAGAAACAAGAGGCAAGAGGCAAGAGGCAAGAGGCAAGCGCGTAGGGGCACAGCGTGCTGTGCCCCGATGGAGGCAAACCTATGAAAACCCGTACCAGTTGGCAGCAAAAGCTGCAAAAGGAAGCCAAAATCGTTGATGTCCCACCATCGTGGATACGCAGGTATGGCACAGGCAAGATGCTCATCCCCAGGCCCCTGGACTTAGATGCGTTGGTGAGGAAAGTGCCGAAAGGCAAGCTGGTCACACAGGACCAGCTTCGTGAGAAGCTAGCACGGGATTATAAAGTTTGTGCTACCTGTCCCCTGACCAGTGGCCTTTTTATCCGCATCGTGGCGGAAGCTGCTGAGGAAGATATCAGAGAGGGGAAAGCAGATATAACTCCCTACTGGCGTGTCATTAAACCCGATGGCAGCTTGAACGAAAAATTCCCCGGTGGTGTGGAAAGACAGGCTGCCCGGCTGGGCGAGGAGGGGCACATCATAGGGCCGGCCAAAGGTAGAAAGCCGCCCTGCGTTGTAGGTTTTGAAAAGTGCTTGCAGGAATTATAGATAGGAAAATCGGCAATCTAAAATAATGGACTCAGAACGCCAGTAGTGATACAATGGCCGCAATCTCGAACCGCAATTAAATAACAAAGAGGTGAAAGTTAGCCATGGTAAAAATAGGACAACAGATACCCGATTTTGAACTGGAAGCTTTTCAAAACGAGGAAATTAAAAAAGTTAAGCTCAGCGGCTACCGGGGCAAATGGCTTATATTATTGTTCTATCCGGCAGATTTTACATTTATCTGCCCTACGGAGCTGGAGGAGGCCGCTAGCTATTACGATAAATTCCAACAATTAGGCGCTGAATTATTGAGTGTAAGTACGGACACAGCCTTTGTTCATAAAGCCTGGCATGATAACTCTCCGGCAATTAAAAAGGTTCAGTACCCAATGCTTTCCGACCCTACAGGTAAGATGTGCCGCGAGTTCGGTGTTTATATAGATGAAGAGGGACATTCCTTGCGTGGGACATTTATCATTGACCCTGATGGAATCCTTAAAGCGTTTGAGGTCCACGATAACAGCATAGGCAGAAGCGCTAAAGAGCTGTTACGCAAGCTGGAAGCGGCTATTTTTGTCCGGGAACACAGGGGCCAGGTCTGCCCGGCTAGCTGGGAGCCCGGGAAAAAGACCCTCAGGCCGGGGTTGAAGTTGGTGGGGAAAATTTAAGGGAATTGTTGCTTACCATATCTTTATCGTGGAGCGGAAACGCAATGAAAAAACGAAGGGGTAAAACCCTTTAACCCCCTTTAATAAAGGGGGTGTCCCGATAAATCGGGACGGGGGATTTCTCAGATACAGTATAGGAGGTTTTATTAATGCCCAGGATTCCTTATCTGGAAAAGGAACAGACTGCCCCCGAGGTGCGGGAGATATTTGACAAGATGGAGGCCCGGGGGGCTAGGGTGCTCAATCTGTATAAAATGCTGGCTAATAGCCCGGCGGCTTTCTCCAGCTTTGTGCGGCTGGGGAACTCATTGCTCCAGAAAGCTAAACTGGATGCCCGGCTACGGGAGCTGGCTATTCTGCGCATCGCCCGGCTTTGTGGCAGCGAATATGAATGGGCGCAACATATGCCCTTCGCCAGGGATGTCGGCGTAACCGAGCAACAGATAAAGGATGTCGGGGACTGGCAGCATAGCGCCGCCTTCGATGAACGGGACAAGGTTGTCCTCCAGTATGTGGATGAGGTTACTAAGAATGTTCAGGCGGTGGACGCCACCTTCAATCAGTTGAAAAGGTACCTGGACAATACCAGCATTGTGGAGCTTACACTATCTATCGGTTTCTGGGGTATGGTTGCCCGCGTCCTGGTGCCCTTGCAGGTAGAGGTAGAAAAAGATTTACCTACCTCGTCGAAGGAGTTGCTGGGCAGGGGCAAATAGGGAAGAATCCCTCGTACTCAGTTGTCCTGATACAATTGGGACAAGGGGTGAGGAAACCCTCCTCTCGCCCCATCGGGGGAGAGATTTAGAGAGGGCACATAACTTAATTAAATGACGAATGGACACTATTTCGAGGGAAAAGGAGGTCGTTGCAGCTATGGAAAGACATCTCGAACGAACAAAAGAATCAGAGCCTTTGCTAACCCACTACGACGCTATCGTGCGGTGGCGGATTGAGAAAACACGGCAGAGGAAACAGGGGAAGGTTCTCATAAAGGCCTCCGAAGTGCCCTGGGAGGAGAACCGGCAATCACTGGGCAAGTTTTATACCAGCATCCACAACTGGAACGAAGTAGGTGCGCCGGGATGGATAATAATCCGCTCCCGGATAACTAAAAATTACCGTATTGGGAAGCATTCACACCGGGGTGGGGGACGTCTGCTTTATGTGCTAGAGGGGAAGGGTTACACAGTTAATAACGGTATTCGTATGGACTGGGACAAGGGAGACCTGGAGACACTGCCGGTGGTGGTGGGCGAAAACGAGCATGAGCATTTCGCCGATCCCAGTATGCCTCAGGGGTTCTTTGTGCTTGGCTACTGGCCCTTTATGGAATCGGTAGCCTACGAAACGCGTCAAATACGGGAGTCCCCGGACTTTAAAGGAACTACCGATAAGGAGCTATTCCGCCCCGACGACTTTATTACAGACAATGCCAAACTCAAGGGCTACGATATTCAAATTAAAGGCAAACCGAAGACACTCCTTGATAGCCTTTTCGTCAAACGGAACCAGTGGCGGCACAGGTTG
>JACVQG010000040.1 GCA_015661045.1 Dehalococcoidia bacterium
TGCCTGTAGGCTTTTATCATTTCTTGTAGAGCGTCTGCAACCATAGTTCTACACTCTTCTAAAGTCTTGCCCTCGGTTATCACCTCTGGCCATTCAACAAGTTGCCCCATGTAACCGGACTCGATTTTTGTGTATTTGGCTGTGTAGGTATTTAACATGCTATCACCCCTTCAGGTAATACCCTGTCTGATTTCTTAGTCCAAATAGCATTATACCCCAAGCTTAAGCTTAAGGTTTGCGGAAATTTTATACCACTGCCAGCATGCGCTCTACAGTACGCAGAGCTTTCAGACGGACATCTTCGGGGATTATGATGCGATTGCGCTGCTCCTCCATTGTTTTCAACACCCTGTCCAGGGTAGTGCGTTTCATATTAGGGCAGACAAGGGCATTGCACATGAGATAAAAGGTCTTGGTGGGGTTCTCCAGCTTGAGCCGGTGCAGCAGGCCCTCCTCGGTACCGATAAGGAAGCTTTGGGCTGGGCTTTCCTTAGCGAATCTGATCATCTGCGAGGTGCTGAGCACGGCGTCACCCAGGGCCACAACCTCCGGAGCGCACTCCGGGTGTATAAGGACAACTGCCTCAGGGTGGGCCTCTTTGGCCTGCCGTACCTGCTCCGCCTGCAACCGCTTGTGGGTGATGCAGAATCCGGGGTAGAGGATCATCTTCTTTTTGGTTTTGGTGGAGACGTAGTGGCCCACGGCATTGGCCGAGGTGCAGCAGATATCGCACTCCGCCTTGACGGCGGCAGTTGTATTGATGTAGCATACTACACCCGCCCTGGGATACTTTTCCTTCCACTCTCTAAGGTCGGCGGCATCGATCATATCGGCCATGGGGCAGCCGGCGGTGCCCTCGGCCAGGAGGACGGGGCGGGTGGGGTTGAGGATGGCTGCGGTTTCAGCCATAAAGTGGACGCCGCAGAAGATTATCTCATTGGCATCTACCACCTCTTTAGCCTTACGCGACAGCTCCAGGGAATCGCCGACAAAGTCGGCTATATCCTGGACCTCGGGCCGCTGGTAGTTGTGGGCCACGATTACGGCTTTAAGTTTTTTCTTTAACTCCAGTATTTTAGCCTGGAGCCGGGCTATTTCCTCTGGTGTTTGAGTGGTAATAGCAGGCATTTGAACCTCACCCCCTATATCCCCCTCTCCGCATGCAGAGAGGGGGAGTTTTACGTCGGTTTGCCTTCCAGCCACCACGGGCTGGCTTTTTCTATTTTAACTTGTAGCAGTTTTCCGGTATGGTAAACGGTATCAGGAAAGAACACCAGCTTATCAGTGCGAGTACGTCCGCGCCATTTATCCTTCTCTATTCCCTCGACCAGTATTTCTACATTCTTGCCAAGAAGTTGTTGGTTGATCTCCAACGATATTTTTGATTGGGTGGCCTCTAATAGTTTTTTATGAGACCTCTTTATGGAGTGGGGTACATTATCCTTGAGGTGACGTGTGGCCCACGTGCCAGGCCGGGGTGAATAACGGGCTACATGAACTGAGTCGAACCTTATCTCTTGAATTAACTCCAGGGTATGCTGGAATTGTTCCTCAGTCTCATCGGGGAAACCGACGATAACGTCTGTGCTCAGGGCTACCCCGTCAATAGTTGAGCGTATCCTTTTTATCAGTTCTCTATACTCCTGCACGGTATATTCCCGCCGCATGGCCGTCAAGATACCGTCATCGCCGGATTGAACTGGAAGATTGATATGCTCGCAGACCTTATCCAGCCGGGCTATTGTATCTATCAGGCGGGTAGTCATGTGCTGCGGGTGAGAGGTGAGGAAGCGGATGCGAGATAACCTGTTTAGGGTATTCAATTCGGTGAGCAAATCAGCCAGGTCTTGTGTCTCAGGAAGGTCGTGGCCGTAGGCATCTACCTTCTGGCCCAAGAGCGTTACCTCTTTAACCCCCCGCCTCACCAACTCCTTGACCTCGCAGGCTATTTCGGCTATAGGACGGCTCTTCTCCCGCCCGCGGCGGAAGGGGACCACACAATAGGTGCAGAAGCTATCGCAGCCCTGGATAACGGGCACAAAAGCGGTGGGAAGCACTGGCCCTTCGACAGGCTCTCCGTTCCGAGAGCAGGCAGGATGGCGGGTGGGAGACATCTTGGTAACGCTGCGTGCCGCCATCCATTCCTCCAGGTTTCCAAATGCCTGGGGGCCGAAGAAGACGTCCACCTGGGGGAATCGTTTCTGCAACTGCGGGATGTTCGAGTCCACCAGGCAGCCAGTGAGGCCGATAACCATACTGGGATTAGCATCTTTTAGCGCTTTCAGGGATGCCAGTTGATGGATAACCCTGTCCTCAGCGCTCTGCCGTACGACGCAGCTATTTAGAAGGACCAGATCAGCCGATTCCATACTGGCCGCTGGCTGGAAACCCTGGCTCTCCAGATAGTTTGAAAGGTGTTGGGAATCGGCCTGGTTCATCTGACAGCCGATAGTCCAGAGGTAATAGTGAGACATATCACAAGACCCCTATATACAAGACAAGCCCCTTTTTAGGGGGCTGTCCGGGTACCAAATACAGGAACTAAACTCTATTATTTGCGTTCTAAGTTCTAAACCAAATCTTAGCGTTTGTTGAAATCTTCCTATGTTTACATTAATAAAATGAATACCCTGTTTAATGGCGGAGGGAATGGGATTCGAACCCATGACCCACCTTTCAGCGGGCAACCGCTTAGCAGGCGGCCGCACTAGGCCTCTATGCGATCCCTCCCAGACCAAACTAAATATAGCATAAAAGTAGCTAGAGTTTCAAGGTTAGGTTAACAGGCACTAGCGCTGAATAATATATTGATATTATAATAGAAGCGCTATGTCAGATAAACCGCCAACTACTTTTTTATCCAAGCTCCTTGCCGCTACCAGGCGGCAAAACAGCCTCCTCTGTGTCGGGCTGGACCCGCAACCGGAAATGATGCCGATAGGCAATGTATTTGAGTTTAATAGGGCCATCATAGATGCCACCAAAGACCTGGTCTGTGCCTACAAACCCAATCTGGCCTTCTATGAGGCGTTGGGTACGGATGGACTGGTCGCTCTAAAAAGGACTGTAGAGTATATCCCAGAGGACATACCTATAATCGGCGATGCCAAGCGCAGTGATATCGGCAATACGGCTGCTGCGTATGCTAAAGGCTTATTTGTCTATTTCGGCTTTGATGCGGTTACCGTAAACCCGTATCTGGGGTACGACTCCGTCTCTCCATTTCTGGAATACCATGATAAGGGAGTATTCATCCTCTGTCGCACCTCCAACCCGGGGGCTAAAGACTTTCAAGACTTTCAGGATAGCCAGGGACAAGCATTGTATCAACGTGTAGCCCTGAAGGCAAAGGAATGGGCGACGATTACCTCACCCCCTTCCCCCTCTCCGTCGACGGAGAGGGGGTTAGAGGGAGAGGTTGACCGCTGGCACACACCCGCTGCTCTTTGGGAGGGGCTCAAGCCAATAGCACGGCAAATGAGGAAAGAGCCAACAGAAGCAGAAGACCTATTGTGGCAGCGCATACGTAACCAAAAACTTTCAGAATTCAAGTTCCGCCGGCAACATAGCATAGAACGGTTCATCGTTGACTTTTACTGTTCCCAGGCTAAGCTTGTGGTGGAAATAGATGGGCCAATACATCAATATCAGCAAGAAGAGGATGAAATTCGCCAGACTTACTTGGAAAGCCAGGACCTACGGGTGTTGCGGTTCTCTAATGACGAAGTTCTTAACGATGTTAAAAAAGTTTTACAACGGATTACCGAAGCTTTGACCTCACCCCTTTATTCCCCCTCTCCGTCAACGGAGAGGGGGTTAGGGGGTGAGGTCGTTACCACAAAGGGTAATATTGGTCTCGTTGTCGGGGCCACCTACCCCGAAGAAATCAAATGGGTACGGCAGAATTGCACTGAAATGCCCCTTCTTATTCCAGGGATCGGCCCCCAGGGTGGCGACCTCGAAAAGGCAGTACGATACAGCGTGGACAGCAAAGGGGAGAGGTCTATCATCGTTTCCGCCCGCCAGGTGCTATATGCCTCTAAAGGCAAGGACTTTGCCCAGGCGGCCCGCCAGGCTGCTTTGAAGTTGCGGGATGAGATAAACCGTTACCGTGGCACCTAGTGGTATGTTTCTATAATCTCTTTACAATGATTCGTAGCTAAATCGTTGTAATGCTTTCTCTGAGATACTACACTAGCGAGGCTCCTACACTCCGTGCATTTATGGCTTCGTTTACATTTGAATAAAGGGCATAATGCTGTAAACATTGGGGGTTTGAATAGTACCCCAGACTGAAGTCTGGGGCATAGATATAAAAACCCTATGCCCAGGGCTTCTCCGAATCCCGACCAGTTGGGAATCCGAGAGTCTCGCAAAGCGGACAGCCCTGGGGTACAATCTATTTGCCCCCTCTCCGTCAACGGAGAGGGGAAGGGGGTGAGGTCAATAGTTTATTTCTCATCCTGGGCCTGGATGGTGCCGCCGGTCTTGCCTTTATGCTCTACAAGCTCGATCATGAAACCAAAGGTATCCTTGGGGTGGAAATGGGCCTCTTTTATCCCGCCTACATAAGCCCGGCTGACCAACTGGAGGCCTTTGGATTGCATCTCGGCAATGGCCTTTTCGATATCAGGCACTTTTATCGATAGAGCGTGAACAGCCCCTATCCGGTTCTTGAGGAATTGGCCGATGGGGCTATTTGGAGATGTGGCTTGCATTAGCTCAATTACCACATTCCCCAAAGGAAGGAACTGCCATTTGAATCCAAATTCCGGATCCTCCTTTACCTGGGCAGGCTGAGTGCTGAACAAATCGCAGAAAAACTTTGAGGCTTTGTCCAAGTCATTAACAGCAATGTGGATGTGGTCAACCCCTTCAACTTTCATGGTTTGCCTCCTTAAAATATAATAGTTTCCTGTTGTTGCGTCTGGTATGATTGACGTATTGTAGCAAGTCCTGGATCAAAATAAAATAGGGGTTTTGTAGTGCCAAGCGGGCTTAATTTCCCATTGTTCCTTCTTTCGGTGGTGATAGTATCGTTATCCGGTGTTATGATGCCCGGCCCGGTTACAGCTATGGTTATAGCCAGAGGCCACCGGGATAGCAGGGCTGGCATGTGGATCGGCCTGGGACACGGCGCCATAGAGCTACCGTTGATGGCGGCAATCTATCTGGGTCTGGGGCAAATACTTAGCTCGGGGTTCGTAAAAGCATCCATTGGTTTTGCCGGTGGCGCCATGATGCTCTACCTGGGCTGGCAGATGTTTGTATCGTTGAAGAAAACCAGTGTTGAGGAAATACGCCTGCCGTATAATTCGGTTATCGCTGGCCTGTTAACTACAACGTCGAACCCTTATTTTTTCATATGGTGGGCTACGATTGGGGCCACATTGATACTAAATGCGCAAGCCTTTGGCATGGCAGGCTTGATAGCTATGGCTATCAGCCACTGGTTGTGCGATATTGGTTGGGACTGGTTACTTTCATGGAGTGTCTTTAAATCCCGTAATCTGTGGAATCAAAAGGTAAGACAGGCCGTGTTTATTGGCTGTGGATTGCTTCTTGCAGGCTTCGGAGTATGGTTTGTTTACTCTGCTCTCTCCTTTATTACTTTTTCCATAGCTGCACCAGGAACTTCTCGCTGAATCTTTTGGCTACATCGTTAGCATCTTCTTCAGTGTGAGCAATAACTTTTTTGGGTTCTATGGGAACAGGGCTGTAATTTGGAACATCTTTGCGAACAGAGGTTATCCCCACAGCCTTGGTGTACACTTCCTGGCCTTCCTTTGTTGCCATCCAGTTAACGAAAATGAGCGATGCATTGGGATGGGGGGCATTTTTTATTACGGCAACAGTTGAAGCTTGCACAACAGAGCCTTCCTCCATGGGGATAGGCTTTAAAGGGGCTCCTTCTTTTATAAAGCTGGCTGAAGCTGAATCACTGTTTGAAAGATGCATAGCGTATTCTCCCCTGGATAGAGCCCTGGCTGAATCTACTGTGCCCGGAAAAAATTTCAAATCCTGATTACCCAGGGCGCGCAGGAATTCCAGATCAATAGCTTTATGGTTGAGCATCGTAACGAAAGTTACATAATCGGCGCTAGTTAATGCCGGATCGCCTGTAGAAATCTTTCCTTTCCAGTAGGGTTTAAGAATATCTTTATAACTTTTTGGCTCATCTGCAGGTTTAACCAATTTGGTATTTATTAGCGGTGAGAACGTTAGAATACGGTGTCCTATCAGATGGCCGCCTGAATCATTTACCAGAGGGTCTATTCGCCATGCATCTTTTTCTTTGAGAACCGGGACGTCTTTAATGCTAATAGTGTGACCGTTGGCTTTTACATTTAAAATATGGGTAGGGTTTCCTTCCATGACATCCACCATTACCTGCCCTATCCGTTGCTCTGTTTTAATTCTCTCAATGAATTCTGCGCCCCGACCGGTAACGATATCTACATTAATGCCATACCGGTTAGTAAATGCGTTAGCTGTGGCAATACCTACGTCACCTATCAAAGTGAAGCTGTAAATAGTCAGCTTGCCTTCCTTTTTGGCTGCATCGACTACTTTTTGCCATGCAGCATCAGCTTGAAGAATTGGAGACGATTGGTTAGCTGCTGGCGCAGTGGTTGGTTGGGCAGCGTTTGAGGTAGCAGGTGAAGTGGGCGCCGGGGTACAGGATAAAATTAGCATACTTGAAAATACAAGTAATGCCGTTAAATATAGCCCCCTCTTTTTCATAGTAATCTCCTTAATAACTTTACCGGCGCCACAGCTCAACGAGTAGCTTGTCTTTAAATGCCTGAGCATATCTCTGGGCTGCCTCCTCGGTCAGGGGGATAACACGTTTCGGAACTACTGCTGTAGGTGGAGGCCGGAAATCAGGAACATCTGAACGTATGGGGGCCAGGCTCAAAGCCTTATTATATATCGTTTGCCCTTCCGGGCTTAATATCCAGTTCATGAATACCTTAGAAGCATTGGGATGGGGGCTGCCCTTTATGGCTGTCAGAGCTGAAAGGGAAACGATGGTCCCTTCTTCGAAGGCAATGGCCTTAATAGGCGCTCCCTCCGCAACGAAACTGGCGGCATCAACGTCTGTTACAGTTAACCCGAGGGGGGCTTGACCTTTTGCCAACTCAGCGGCTACATCCCTGGTCCCGGGCACGAACTTCATGTCCTGTTTGGCCATGGAACGAACAAATTCCATGTCCAGATACCCTTTGTCCACCAGAGAGAGGTAAGTAATGTAAGTTCCATTGCTCAATGCGGGGTCGGATATAAGGATTTTACCTTTCCACTCCGGTTTGCCCGCGTCTCTGTATGACTTCGGTTCCTGGCCAGGTTTGACTAAGTTTGTATTTACCCACGGCCCGATATACTGTCCCCTGTGTACAAGTACATGTCCTTCGGGGTCAAGGACAAAGGGATTAATCCGCCAGACATTTTTTTCTTCGAACACAGGTAACCCGGGGGTGCTAATAGTACTGCCGGTGGACTTCAAGTTCAGAGTGTGGGTACTCGAGGCTTCCATAAAGTCACCCACCACCTGCTTCATTCGTTGCTCGGTCTTGACCCTTTCCAGGAATTCAGCGCCACGCCCGCTAATAATATCCAGGTTTATCCCGTATCTATCCTTAAAGGCCTTAGCTACGACCAGGCTGGTATCTCCTACCATACTGAAGCTGTAGGCTGTAACCTCGCCTTCACGTTTAGCGGCATCAATTATTTTTTGCCATTCTATATCTTGAGAGGACAGAGGTGTGAGGTTAGATGTGGCAGGCGAAGTTGCAGGCATAGAGGGCGTGTTTGCAGAACGGGTTGTGGGGGGTGTTACCGATGGAGGAGCGCAGGCCACAAGTATAAGGAACAGGATACAAACGACTGTACCCGCTGATATCCACCTTCTCATCGGTAACACCCCCTTATTTTCATCAGGGTTGAGTTTTGTTACCCGTGTTAAGGAGAGTCTAACTTATTTTTTCCATAGATTAACAAGGAATTTGTCTTTAAACAGTTGTGCCATATCGTCGGTGTCTTTTTCGGTAGGCATAATGACCTTGACGTTGGGTACACGGGCCGGTTCGGGCAGGAAATCGGTAACATCTTTGCGGATGGTATTGGCTCCCTTGGCTTTGCCGAAAACCGTCTGACCTTCCTGGGACAACAGCCAGTTAGTAAATAGTTTGGCGGCATTGGGGTGTGGTCCATCCTTGACAACCAGGGCGACCAGGGCGCTGCCTATATGTCCTTCAGCCATCGGGACGGCTCGAATGGGGGCGCCCTGTAAAATATAATTGGCAACCACAGGTGGCGCTGTACGAATAGATATAGAATATTCTCCTCTGGTAATTTTCTGTATGCTATCATCGTCTCCCAGGGTGAATCCCAACTGCTGATTGCCCAGCGCCTTGAGGTAATCATTGTCCAGTATCTTCAAAGTTAGAAACGAAAGGAAAGTCTCATATGGTGCTGCGCTAACATTCGGGTCAGGAAGCACCATCTTACCTTTCCATTTTGGGTCGAGCAAATCTTTATAGGATTTAGGCTCTTCGCCTTTCTTAACCAGGTTATTGTTGACAAAAGGTGCATATACAAAGATGTTATAAGACACGTTGTTTTTAGTGTCATCTAAAACAAAAGGATCCACAATCCAGTTTTGTTGATCCTTGAAAACAGGCAGGTCGCCAAGGCTTATGGTCAAGCCTTCCTTCCTGACATTAGCATTG
>JACVQG010000321.1 GCA_015661045.1 Dehalococcoidia bacterium
ATCAGGTCCTACTGTCTTGATGGTATCTGTAACGGATACAGCAGCTATGGCAGAGCCGGTTTTGAGGGCCTCAGTCAGACCAAACTCAATAAGCTGGGGTGTAATGCAGGGGCGGGCGCCATCGTGGATAACCACCCAGTCGCAATCTGCAAGCCTCTCCAACCCCCTTGCCACCGAGTCCTGCCGGCGGGCGCCTCCCAGACACACATCAGTTACCTTATCCCAGCGCTGCTCTGCCGCCATTTTTTTTACCCGATTCAAATTCTGCTTATTAACTACAATTACGATTTGCTGAATGGCATTACAAAGCTGAAAGGCTTCGACTGTCCATGCTAAGAGAGGTTTGCCTGCCAGGGGAGCAAGCACCTTATCCACTCCGTGCATACGCTGGCTGGCGCCAGCGGCAACGATTATAGCCCCTGCACGGCTATTCCTTTTCCCCTCGTTCACGCCCTGTCCCATCCTTCATCTGGGCAAAAATCATGCGGCCAACCGCTGTCTGGAGCACCCGGGTGATAGTAACATCCACCCGGCTATTGAGGAACTTCCGCCCCCCCTCCACCACAACCATAGTACCATCGTCCAGGAAACCCACGCCCTGGCCAAACTCTTTGCCTTCCTGAATAATCCTGATCTCCATCTCCTCGCCGGGCAGGACGACAGGTTTGAGCGCGGTAGCCAGGTCGTTAAGGTTGAGCACCTGGACCCCTTCAAGCTCTGCCACGCGGTTGAGGTTGAAATCGGTAGTCAGAATAGGGCATTGCCAGGTGCGACCCAGTTTAACCAGCTTGGCATCCACAGCCTCAATGCCCTCAAAATCGGCTTCGGAAATCAGGATAGGCACTTCCGATTCCTTCTGGATCTTATTCAACATATCCAGACCCCGCCGCCCGCGCCGCCGTCTCATCGGGTCGCTGGAATCAGCTACATGCTGTAGCTCTTGCAAAACAAAACGCGGTATCACAAGCTGGCCGGGGATAAAACCAGTACGGGTCATATCGGCGATGCGGCCGTCAATGATGGCGCTGGTATCTACCAAAATGGGTGAACCACTCTTGCCCCGGGTACGGCGGCTCAAGGCGGCTGGCGACAATCCCAGAAGCTGTAATAGCTCTCCCCCCCTCACCTGCATAAGAGTAACACCTAAATATATTAAAACAATGGTTAGTACAATAGGTAAAAAACGACCCCAAATGCCAGGCAGAAAGGATAGAGGAAGGGTTAATAAAGCGGAGACTACCAGAGCTACCGTCACACCCAACAGGCCGGCGATCAGACTCTGGCTGGGGATTTGCGTCAGCGCAGAGCGGAGCCCTTTTATGAGCTTCGTGCTCAGATAAGGCGCTATCAGAAACCCTAAAGCCCCACCCCCCACCCCAAGATAAATCAACCAGTTATCCCCTCGGATAAAACCCGCCACCGCACCCACAACACCCAGAAAGACCATCCCGATGATGCGCGCCACCATATCTGGGTTCATTTATGATCCTTAAAATTTTATTATAAATGCTGGCTTACTTTAACATAGCCAGTTGAAGTTGTAAAGACATTCCCGAAAATAGTGTTGATGTTATACGATTATGTCAGTGGTTAACTGTTAAGGGAAAATGTCAGTATGAAGGAAAAACTGACATTGAACCGAAAAGAACAACAGGTTTAATCTATCCCTTTAATTTCCAGGGCAGGCCCGCAACCAGCAAATATACCTCATCAGCTTTTGCCGCTACTTTCTGATTCACACCACCCAATAAGTCTCTGTAAATACGCCCAAGCTTGTTGTCAGGAACGAGACCCATCCCTACCTCATTACTTACAATGACAAAGCGGGCATCTATCTGTGATACCGCCTTCAAAAGCTGCTTAATCTCATCATCCACAAGCTTCTGAGCCTTCGATACATCTATTTTATCTGTTTGGGTAAAATCTGTTGCTTTGCAAAGAAGATTGGAGACAAGAAGGCCCAGACAATCAACGATAACTACTTCTTCGTTCTTAATTTCTTTAGCCAATCTGATACCGATATCTGTCGGCGCTTCCAGAGTACGCCATTGAACAGGCCTGGAGCGTTTATGCGCCAGGATGCGCTGGTGCATCTCTTCATCGCCTGGTTCAGCGGTGGCTACAAAAAGAACCCGGCTGCTCCTCCGGGAAGCCATCGTTACTGCAAACTGGCTCTTGCCACTGCGGTCGCCGCCCAGGACTAAAACTAATTTTTGGTTCATGATGATAAATGCCTTTATTAAGTTAAATGAGACGTGTCATTTAGAGCCAGGAGCATCGCTTGCCCATCGGAATCGGGGTCTATCCCCCGGGGTTGCGTCTCTACTGTGTTCAGGGAGGCATTATCCAGTTGAAATTGCCACCAGTGTTGCCGCGGAATCCCCAATAAATAGCAAAGTAGTATTCGTAGTGAACCCAGGTGGGCAACCAGCACGACAGTATCTGTAGCTTTGTGTTTCTGTAACCGGCTAAGTACCTGACCAACCCGTTGCTCAAATCGGTCCAGGCTTTCACCACCGGGATAGGCAAGAATGGGACTTCGGGCCAGCCACAAACGGGCTACATCTGGATAACGATTTTCTACCTGGTTAAAAGTAAGCCCTTCACACTGCCCAAAGTCCAGTTCCCTCATTTCGGGGCAGGCTAGGACTGATATATGACGATTCCTGGATATAGCCTGGGCAGTAGCCCGGGCCCGTTGCAAATCGCTGGAATA
>JACVQG010000322.1 GCA_015661045.1 Dehalococcoidia bacterium
CTTTACGTCGGCTGGGGGGTAAAATGGAAGGGATGTTATTCGGTATTTTATTCACGTCAGCGAGATGAATAATACACCAAAGTTAAACGCTACGCCAGATATTCTGGATATTCTTGCTCAATATCATTCGAGGGCTTTTACCTTCGAAAGTAAAAGCTCTATGCGGAACTTTTTGTCTCTGCGTGTCGTCATAATAATATGAGAGTGATTATTTAGTTATTTTGGAGGAGGGTTGAATCATGAGAATATGGGTGTTACCCTTTATTTGGCTGTCTATTTTATTAATTGTCACTATAGGCTGTACACCGGGCGGCAGTGCGCCGCCTGATAAGCTAAGTGGCGTTCTCAATGGGTCAGTAACCATAGGGCCTCTTTGCCCCGTCGAACCATGTTCCAATCCGATCGGTGAGGTATATAGCTCCAGGGTATTGCTACTTAAGCAAGGCAATAGAGAAATTACTCGCTTGCCGTTGCAACCCGATGGCAATTTTAATGCAACAGTACCTGCCGGGGTATATTCTATTGAACTCTCAGAGTGTACTTTCATGGGCTGCTCACGGGCATTACCCATTAAAACTGTTGTTGAACCTGAAAAGACTACTACTGTGCAAATAGATATAGATACCGGCATCCGTTCCCCTGGCGGAGCGGTTTCACCAAAATCTCCCACATCCCCGATACGAAACTCCGAAAGCCTGGCGCCCATTGACGGGGTTGAAATTTTGATAAGGGAATCAAGCCCTCCCCAATATGCCGTCCTGGTGAAATCCGGGCTTCCGGATAGCTGTAATAAATTTGGTCGTCTGGAATGGAAGCGGAGTGCCGAGAATATACAAATAGAGGTTTTTAATTTGATACCTGATAACCGGAATATGGCATGTGCCCAAGTCTATGGCATGGTTGAAAATACAATCGAGCTAGGAACAGACTTTGGGGCAGGGAAAACTTATACTGTGAAGGTAAATAATGTAATTAAAACCTTTATCGCCCGGTGAATACGAAAAACGATGTGTCGGAAAATGTTGCGATGCAAGCTATTATTATAGACTAATACCGATGTAATAAGTAATGCCGCATAATTCGTCATTGCGAGAAGCGGAGTGACGAAGCAATCTCCGCTTTTGGATGAGTAATCAGCTTCAAGGTGATGAGATTGCTTCGTTTCACTCGCAATGACGGAGTACATTATTTCGATCGTCATGCATCAAAATTAAATGCGTTTGTATTAGGCATCTGCAAAACAGGGTTTTTAATGTACCCGAACAGGAGGATAATTTTTATGAAACACTTATTTGTATTGTTGGTAGTAACGATAGTTGTGCTGACAAATATAGCATGTGGGGTTACTACACTGGAAAAACCCACCAAACCCACTCCAACGCCGTATGACTCCGGAGGGCCGAGAAGAGTAAACGTGGGTGAGAATTTTTCGCTGGAGGTTGGTGAATATGTCGAAATTACACAGAAAAACAGCACCGCTGCCCTTCACTTTCGAGAGGTAACGAACGATTCCCGGTGTCCCAGCGATGTCGTTTGCATCAGGGCGGGCGATGCTACAGTGGCGCTATCAGGTGTTGACTCGAACGGTAAATCCACAGAACTTATATTGGTTGTAGAATCAGGGAAAGAGACATCAGGGCAATTTAGTAACCTGGAGGTAAAAGTGCTCGAATTGTTACCGTACCCGCAATCTACAACCTCTATCCCCAGGGGGGACTACAAGGTAACCGTTGTTGTGGCAAACATGCTGCGATAAATGAATTCAAGCCAAAATGTAACACATAATGGTCGACTGGTTGAGTAGCTTCTTCCTGTAAATGACCACTATTAAGCCAGAATGATCATGATAATGTTCTACGTTCTGCGCTAAAGGAACTCACCTCTATCTTTTTAATTTGGCGGTTTTTTACCCCTTCTAACTTCCTAATTATCACTGATTGTTGACATCGTGCTTAGTAGTTAACTCACTAGCCCGTATCACTATTTCCTCAATATATCCGGGAACCCCGATCAGTTTTTCCTTCCTCGCCTTTGACAGCTTCTTGACTTTACTTTCTACCTTCAACGCCAGGCCTTTTCTTCCCAACCTCTTCTGGAACACCAAAGTCAGCGGTCCCCTACCTTTCAGGTATTTTGATCCGGTATCGCCTTCTCTCTGGTGCTGAACTAACCGGCGATCAACGTCAATCGAGATCCCGGTATATAGGCTCCCATCGCGGCATCTTATCAGGTACAAATACCAATCAGACGCCATAAGAGCCTTTGATCTTGACAACCGGTTGCCCTGATTGAGTCACTTGTTGTCATTTCTTCCGATATACGTTGAGACCGACCACTTCACTTCGACCCGGCAATGGGAAATTACCCTCAGTGGATGCGATGATGATAGTCTTGCCTGAAGAAGATGGGCCGAACTCCTTGGTGAGGTCTACTATAATGGTAAGAGTATTGCCTTTGACTGAGAATTCGACATTTTTCACAGATTGTCTCCTATCTTGATGCATCCTTAAAACAATCGGCTTTCCAAGCACTTATGATATGCACTCCGAATTGGGAAGTCAAGCCTGCCTAAAGCAACGATAAACAGCGCCGGTCTAAATGGCGATTGACCATTTGTCAGAAAAGCGAAGTGCATAACCGAATAGATTCCGTGGCAGCCGTAAAGATACAAACTATTTTAATCGAAAATGTTAAGACTTGATTACCTCAACA
>JACVQG010000323.1 GCA_015661045.1 Dehalococcoidia bacterium
TGTCTTGGGGCCGGCGTTGCAGGCTATGGCAGAACACGATACTTCTATGTCCTCAATATCGTCCCTTCTCAGCCTAACGCCAACCGCCACACCGTCCCGCACTATAATTTCCTTCGCGGCGCAACGTGTCCAGATGTCTCCACCCTTATCTTTGATTACCTTGGCCAGGGCCGCGGTCAGGCTACCCCCACCATAGGCACATAAGCCGCCCTTCTTCACAAAGGAGGTTTCTTTAACAAACTTGAAGAATTCTCCAGCAGGCAGTTCAAAATGGTTCAGGCCGGTGTCCATGGCTACGAAAGCCCTTATGATTCCTGCCATAGTCTGGTTGTCCGCGTATTGCATCAACCAATCATACACGCTGAGGTTCATGGAGGGTTCCTGCCAGGCAATGCCCCGCTTGAACGCCTTCATAACGCGTACGATTTCGCCCTCGTCCTTGCTGGCCTTGCCGAACATCGTCCGGAAGATGCCAGCGATAGGAGCGGGGTAATCCTTACCGCCAATGCGGAAGTAATATGGCGGGTCTATGATACGTAAGTCTAATTGCGCCCCCACCTCACGGCATAATTCTCCATGGATCTCGTCGGAGAGCCAGATAGCGCCGGTAGGCAGGTGGAAACCCTTATATTCCACGTTGCCGCATCTGCCTCCTACGAAAGATACCTTCTCGGCAACCAGCACTTTGAACCCGGCCGTCACCAACAAAGCGCCAGCCGTTAATCCACCCAGACCGGCGCCAATAACTACCACATCATACTTAGCTTGTTTCATTCGTGGCCTTCCTTAATCTAATTAATATCTGCCTACAGCAAGCGGGAGGCTGTCTTGAAGCACATCTGACTCCGGTCGAAGATGCAATTGCCGCACATGGGGCAATTCAGACATCTGCTGGCCTCCTGGACAGCTACCTTTTCCGATAGTCCCAGTTCGACCACATCGAATATCCTCTTTCTCTTGCTGACATCCATCACGGGCATGTCCTGGCGTTTCCGCCGCTCGACGAACTTAGGTAGATTATCGTCACTAACCTCCACCAACACCTCCAGTTTGCCCGTGCCGTTCGAATCGCCGCGGAGGAACCTGTCAATGGACATGGCAGCCTTCTTGCCTGCGGCTATGGCTTCTACGGCTGTTCCAGTCGGAGCCGTTATGTCGCCGCCGGCGAAGACACCGGGCATACCGGTAGATAAGCTATCCGGGTCAATCACCAGACCACCCCTCTGGTTGAACTCCAGACCCTTCACCCCCTGGAGGAACGATAGGTCGGAGGACTGACCGATGGCTACAATTAAAGTATCAGCCTCCATAGTGCACTCGGTGCCCTTGCAAACCACCGGATTGAATCTGCCCGCCGAGTCTATCTTGATAGATTCCACATCGGCGAACTGCAGGCCGCTTACCTTGCCATTGCTGGTAACAACCTGCTGGGGCGCCCTGCCGCAGAAGAGTTTCACACCCTCCGCCGCCGCCCGTTCCACCTCCCACTCGAAGGCCAGCATCTGGTCCTCTTTTTCCAGACAGGCGCAGAAGACCTCGCTGGCGCCCAGTCTCACAGCGGTCCTGGCAGCATCCATCGCCACGTTGCCGCCGCCGATGATGGCTACCTTACCCTGCAACTTCTTGAGTTTACCCAGGTTGGCATCGCTCAGAAACGATAATGCAGGGATAACCCCCTGAGCGTCCATACCGGGGAGGTTCAACCGAGCGCTATTCTGCTTGCCGGTAGCGATGAAGATCGCCTTATACTGCTGCCGCAGCTCGTCAAAGCCAATATCCTTGCCGATGCGGGTGTTTGTTTTGATTTTGATGCCGAGAGATTCGATAGCGTCAATCTCGGAGTTCAGCACCTTTCGAGGCAACACAAACTCAGGTATCCCCACAGCCAGCATCCCGCCAGCCACAGGGAGAGCTTCGAACACAGTTACGTCATGCCCCCTGAGAGCAAGATTCTGCGCAGCGGCAAGGCCAGCAGGGCCAGACCCGATAATAGCCACTTTCTGTTTCTTGCCGTCCGCTTTCCTCACTCGGCCCGCCCCCTTCTGAGGCTGACTGGCTGCGTAGTCAGTGACAAACCGCTTGACAGCCTTTATGGATATAGGCTCATCCACCCGGCCCCTGACGCACTTGCTCTCGCAGGGGTGATGGCATATATAGGCGCATATCGCCGGTAGAGGCAATGTGTCCTTCAACGCCTGGTAGGCGTCCTGATATCTTCCTTGAGCTGTAGCTATAACGTACCCTGTCACATCCGTTCCCGCCGGACAGGCAGCCTGACAGGGGGGAATTTTGGATGTCCAGTCCCAACATTTGATTTCCATCAATATACCCTTTCTCCTTACACCTTCTTAGCTTTGAGGGGAAATAGCGTCGCAGGGGCAATTCTCTATACACATGCGCCGCCATGAGCTTTGCGTCCGGTCCATGACCTGGTGCCGACTGGCCAAAGGCTTGTTTTCATCGAAGTGGTGCATTCCGTCATAACAATCTGTGCACCTATCGGGGTCAACCTCGATACGATACAGACTTTTAAGCGCCCCCCGGGGGCAGAAATTGACGCACCATCCACACCACGAACACTTCTTCTTATCAATTTTGACCACTAACTTAACCTCCTGAAAAGCTTTGCAGCAATATTTTTCTCGACCTTAAATAGATACCCGTTCCAGTTGAACTATGATAACGAAGCTATCATACATCCGGCCCGTTTGCCCCGAAATATCGGGGCTTCGCTAGAAGATTCCTTCAAGCTAACCGGGTAGCCATCCTACGGCATGGAAACAAAATATGGTTCTATAAACCGGCCTCCTCGACTATCTTTAGACTGCTTGTTAAATAAATGGCTAAGGCGCTTGATATTATAAGGCAATCTACCACCTTTGGCAAGCAGTCGTTCAGTTCTTGTTGATGTTATACGATTATGTCAGTGGTTAACTGTTAAGGGAAAATGTCAGTATGAAGGAAAAACTGACATTGAACCGAAAAGAACAAAACAGGCTGAGGCGAAGCAATTAGGGGCAGACCAAGCCGCGCTATTACTCAAGATTAGCGAACGTCAGATATGGAGATTATTAGCTGCCTACAGAAAAGAAGGCGCTGAGGGGTTGGCCCATGGTAATCGGGATAGGAAGCCAGCCAACGCTTTACCTATAGAGCTAAAAGAGAAGGTGTTTTCCCTGGCTACCCGCAAATATCAGGGTTTCAATCACACGCATTATACAGAGAAGCTGGCTGAGTGTGAAGATATGCACCTGTCTCGCTCATCAGTTCGGCAGATACTATTGGACGCTGGAATACATAGTCCCCGAACAAGGAAACCACCTCGGCATCGTGGTCGCCGCGAGCGTTACCCAAGAGAAGGGATGTTGCTCCAGACTGACGGGAGTTCGCATGACTGGCTTGAAGGGCGAGGCCCTAAACTCTGTCTGGTCGGAGCCATCGATGATGCTACCAATAAAGTCCCCTATGCTCTATTTCAAGAACAAGAGACCACTGAAGGATATATGCGGATGTTGCAAGGGATCGTCTTAAGTCACGGGATTCCGCTGGCTTTATATCATGACCGTCATAGCATCTTTAAAGTGACTGAAGAGGCATTACCCTCCCTGGAAGAACAACTTCACGGCCAAGAGCCCCAAACCCAATTTGGAAGGCTATTAGAGGAATTAGGTATAGAATCTATATCAGCTCATTCGCCTCAGGCTAAAGGCCGCATTGAGAGATTATGGGGGACCTTTCAGGATAGGCTGACCAGCGAACTGAGATTAGCTGGAGCCACAACTA
>JACVQG010000324.1 GCA_015661045.1 Dehalococcoidia bacterium
TGAGGGGTAAGGGCAATCTCCGGCACCAGCACTATACCCCGTTTACCCAGAGCAATCGTTTTGGCCAGGGCCTGTAAATAGACTTCGGTCTTGCCGCTGCCCGTTACGCCGTGAAGCAGAAATACCGGAGGGTTTGACTCATCGGAAATTTTCCCTGACTTCTCCAGAGCAGTGATTATTGCCTCAAGAGCTGCTTGCTGGTCGGCTGTTGGCACGAGGGGAGACTGAGGGGCATAATAACGGCCTGCCAGAGGGTCTCGGATTTGGGGCACCTCGAACTGAGAAATCAAACCCCGGCGCTCCAGCGACTTCAGAGATGCCAGGGTACAACCGGTAATCCGGCGGATTTCAGCTACGGAAACAGGCTCCTGTTGACCGATGAGAACGCTCAGGGCTTCAGCCATCCTGGGACTTCGGTTGTTCAGGTTGAGTTTAGCTGTTACCGCTTCATCGGGGGCAGCTACCAGGCGGAGATAGGCAACTGTCTTTGGCCTGACGCGGACCGGCTCCAGTTCCACCACTCGATGGACAAAACCCAATTTTACCAGCTTGTCCATGTGGGCTCGGTCCTTACCCAACGCAGCCCCGGCAGCATCCAGCCGCCATTTCTTCTTCTGAGATAAAATCTCAAATGCAGGTTCCAATTCAAGGGGGATCTCGTTTGGGATTGGAACGGACACCTGGATATAGACCCTGGGCTGGCGTTCAAAACCTGGAGGCAAAAAGGGGCGCAGCGCCTCAAATAAGGGGGTAAGGTACCGGCGATTAAGCCATCGGGCTAACTCTATTTGAGTTGGTGCGAGCTTTAGCGGCGGTTCTACAATCGCCGAAATATCTTTTGTCTGCGGCACCTGAGGGGTTGGCGAAAGCTCTACTACTATTCCCTGGAGCAACCTGGGACCGAACGGCACCCATACCGCCTGGCCGGCCTGGAGATCCATCCCCTGCGGGATACTATAGCTGAAACTCCCCTGGTTGCCCACCGGGGAGTTTACAGCTACTTCAGCAAACTGCATTCGAGAATAATGGCTTCAGGTTGTCGCGGCTGGCGGTGTTTCCGGAGTAGGAACAGGTGGAACTGCCACGGTGGCGGTATTCTCTGTTGCCGCTACCTTCAGCTCTGCCGGTAGCTTCCGTGTCTTCTCTTTGATGCGTCCAGCCCGTTCGCTTAGACCGCGCAGGTAATAAAGCTTGGCCCGGCGCACCTTACCGTGCCGGATTACTTCCACCTTCTCCAGCCTGGGCGACTGAAAGAAAAAGGTCCTTTCCACCCCAACGCCGGAGGCGACTTTCCTTACAGTGAAGCTGGAATTAATGCCACCCTTCTTCACCCGGATAACCACCCCCTGGAAAGCCTGTATACGCTCCTTGTCGCCCTCGACGACTTTAATACTGGCTTTAATCGTATCGCCAGCCGCAAATGCGGGTATCTCCGGGCGGGGTTTTAACTCTACGATAGAATTTATATCCATTTTATCCTTTTAGTAGCCAGGTTCATGTAAACTGGCTACTAATCTCCTTTCATGTGGACTGAGTTTAGCTTTATCTAATAGCTCCGGACGTCTATAAAATGTGCGGCGGATAGCCTGCTCCCGTCGCCAACGGGCTATTTCCTGATGGTTTCCCGAAAGTAATACATCGGGAACTGTCCACCCTCTGAATTCAGGCGGCCTCGTATATTGTGGATACTCAAGGAGGCCCCACGAGATAGATTCCTCTTGCAAGGATTCCGCCGATCCCAGCACACCCGGGATCAACCTGACGACAGAATCCACCACCACCATAGCTGCTAGCTCACCACCTGTTAATATATAGTCACCGATACTAATTTCCCTGTCTACTAAATGCTCCCTTGTCCTTTCATCCACACCCTCATAATGACCGCAAACAAATATAAGGCGCTCTATAGCGGCAAACTCCTGCGCTATCCGGTACGAAAATACCTCCCCTTGGGGACAAAGCAACACTACCTCAGCCTTATCGTCTCCCTTAATAACCTCTACTGCTTCAAAAATCGGCTCCGGTTTTAGCACCATTCCGGGCCCGCCTCCGTACGGATAATCATCAGCGGTATGGTGGCGGTCATGGGTATACTCTCTTAGATTGTGAATGTTAATCTGCACAAGGCCGTTCTCTACTGCCCGCTTTATCAGGCTCTCCGAGAAAGGCCCCTCAAACATCTGGGGGAAAAGGCTGATGATATCAATCCGCATATCACTCCTTAGCCTCCCCCCGGAGAGTTTCTATAGCGTGAGGCAAAGCTGGAAGTATAACCTCCATAGCCTCCTTAACCGCCCTGGGACTACCGGGCATATTGATTATTAAAGTACGCCTGCGTACGCCGCTTATAGCCCTGCTGAGCATAGCATGGGGTGTTTTGGATTGAGTTGCGGCTCGAATAGCATCCGTAAAACCCGGCGCCATCCGGTCAATTACAGCCAGTGTTGCTTCAGGTGTTACATCCCTGGGAGCTAAACCGGTGCCGCCGGTGGTCAGGATAAGGTCAATTCCAAATTGATCAGCCCACGCCACTAGCTTGTCTATTATCAACTCTTTTTCATCAGGTACAATGGCATATTTCAGCACCTGAGCATCCGGGATAGCCGTCAGGCATTCTTTGATTGCCGGCCCGCTGGCATCCGTATAAACGCCACGGTGGCTCCTGTCGCTCATGGTAAGAATCCCTACAGTAAACATGACAATCTTAAT
>JACVQG010000325.1 GCA_015661045.1 Dehalococcoidia bacterium
GTTTATCTTGAGACCCCGTTCCTGACCATGAGATATGTAGCTATCACAGAGGGTGCCGCTCTGCCCGATGAAGGCTACATCCTCGTTTTCAACATTTGACTCCGGCACCGCATCCATGCAACTTAATCTGGCTTCATTGCTAAATACACCCATACAGTTAGGCCCTACGAACCTCACCCCACCCTTCCTGGCGAGCTGCACAAGTTCAGCCTCCAGCACAGGGTTGCCCACCTCGTTGAAACCGGAGGTATGAACAACTACAAATTTTATCCCCTTGGCAATGCACTCTTCCATAGTTTTTACTACGAGCGCCACCGGGATGCAAAAAATCGCTAAATCAATTTTACCGGGAACTGATTTCACATTTGGATATGTCTTGATGCCCAGGATCTCAGTTTCCCTTAGATTTATTGGATATATAGTGCCTTTGTAACCCCTTTCCAACATCCGTTTAAGGAAATCGCCGCCAGACTTTTTTATATCTTTAGAAGCGCCTATCAGGGCTACGGTTCTGGGGTTAAATAATAAATCCAGGTCGAGCGGCTTAACATCCTTCAACCAGTTGGTGGAAACATCCCGTCCTGATATTGATAAGGACGAAAGCGATATGGCAGAATCACTCATGATTTTAATAATTCCTCCAAAACGGCGATTACCTCAGTCTGCGGCACTCGATGCAGGGTTATAACCTCGCCAATATCCCTTAACATAACCCAGTGTATGGCGCCCTCGCGAGTCTTTTTATCAAGCTCCATGGCTTTAAGAACCAATTCCATATTGACACCGGGAGCAGATAGTGGAAGTCCGAAACGTTGCAATAGCTGCCGCTGCCTTTCGACAATATCTTTGCCCACCAAACCCAAACGCTGGCTAAGATGGGCCACACCCATCATACCTATAGCAACTGCCTCCCCATGTAGAAAATGTCCGTAGCCTGTTGCTGACTCCAGGGCGTGGCCAATAGTGTGCCCGTAATTCAGGAGCATCCTTTTACCGCTGGTTTCCTTCTCATCTTCACTTACCACCCTGGCCTTTACTCTGGCGCTGCGGGCTACAGCCTCTGTAGTAGCTTCAGGTTGCAAAGCCATTAACTGTGGGGCATTCTCCTCCAGAAAAGAAAATAATCCAGGGTCCTGAATAATCCCGTGCTTTATCACCTCGGCCCAACCTGAAATAAGTTCCCGTGGAGCAAGGGTCGTCAAGGTCTGGACGTCGGCCAGAATCATACCGGGTTGGTGAAAGGCTCCGATTAGATTCTTCCCCCGCGGATGGTTTACCGCCACCTTCCCGCCTATGCTGGCATCCACCATGGCTACCAGACTGGTTGGCACCGCAACCCAGGGCAGGCCTCTTAAAAAGGTAGCAGCAACAAATCCGGTAAGGTCGCCCACCACACCACCACCCAACGCTACAATGGCATCTTCCCGCTCCACCCTGTGCTCCACCAGAAAATCGAATATTTTTACAGCGTTCTCTATGCTCTTGGTAGTCTCTCCGGGGGGCACCCCCAGAGCGCAGGGATCAAATCCCTCAGCCTTCAATGACGCCATAGCTCTTTCCCCATAGCGGGATAAAACCGTTTCGTCACTGACTAACATAGCCCGGTGGGCCAGGCCGGCCCGTCGCATCATACTTCCTAACTGTTCCAGGCAGCCCCAGCCTACAAAAATCGGGCAATTCCTGCTTTCCGTCTTCACTTCCGCAGCGGGGGTCAGGCTTACATCCCCGTGCTGGCTCCACCGCCGCCATCCCTTTAGAACCTCGTCGGCAACAGATTCAACCGGGAGGTCGTCGGTATTTACAGTTAAGTGGGCTATCGCATAATATGGTTGCCTCTGGGTTTTTAGTTCCATTATACGTTTAAGAGGATCGGCCACCGCCAGTAAGGGTCTGATGTTGGGACTGGTGGCATTCTGAGTATCCTGTAAAAGGCGCTCATAGATGGTTGCAGGCGCTGCATCAAGGCAAATAACCATCCCTCTACGCAGAATCAATTGCCGGTTCTGGGGGTCAAGCACGGCGCCGCCACCGGTAGCTATAACATTCTTTTCCTGCTGGCAAGCAGTTACAAGAATACTACGTTCCAATCTTCGGAAATAGGCTTCACCCTCTTGATTGAAAATGTCAGGGATAGGTTTTCCTTCTTTCCTGACAATCTCATCATCGGTATCTAAAAAGCCCCATCCTAATCGGTCTGCTACCAGCCGGCCCACCTGTGTCTTTCCTGTTGTAGCAAAGCCGATAAGAATAATGTTATCCACCATTCTGGACTCCACGTTTCAGCGGCATGTTTCTAATATAGGCTGTATAATTACGTTTTGTCTCTTCCAGAGAGTCGCCACCGAACTTTTCCAGCATAGCATTAGTCAGCACAATTGCCAACATCGCTTCACCCACGACCCCTGCCGCCGGTACTATACAGACATCGCTACGTTCATAGTGGGCCTGAACTGCCTTGCCGGTACTCATATCTATCGATGGCAATGGGTTGGCCAGAGTCGCAATAGGTTTGACAGCCGCCCGTATTACGATTGGTTCTCCATTACTCATTCCACCCTCGATCCCTCCGGCATGGTTAGTGGTCCTCTGCCATGACCTCTTACTGCGACCGGGCAGTATAACATCGTGAAATTCCGATCCGGAAAAAGCAGCGCCCGCAAAACCTGCGCCTATCTCCACGCCCTTGACTGCATGGATACTCATAACA
>JACVQG010000326.1 GCA_015661045.1 Dehalococcoidia bacterium
TACCAATATAACCGAGTAATTTACCATCTTTATCAAACAGCATTTTGGAGGCACCAGGGAACTGTCTAACCAAATCGTTAAGACATTCACCTACAGTTTTCCCCTTTAATTCAACCACCGATGCATTATCAGTGGAAGATTGTAGATACGAAGGAATATCTATATTAACGCTCATCTGCTACTTCTCTTGTGAATCGCCGGCGCCGACAATTGGTATTTTCTCGATCCCAGAAACAATCTAAAAATTCCAAAACGAGTCGATATCACTGTCAGTTACATCAAAAACAAGATTGCTCGGTGGTAACAACTCTTCCTTAAAGAAATCAGGAAGTCGGTCGGCACCGGGACCAATTCCAGCATTTAGATTAAAGGCTCTCTCCTCTTTTAAGATTGTCTTACCTACGTTTTGCATATCTTCTAATTTTAAATCCAGACCGTACTGGGCATTAACTATCGCTGTCACCTTCTCTATCGGGTAGGTTCTCTCGAAGACAGCAATGTAACAAAGCCCCAGGTTGTCAATGATAGCCACGTCGATCTGGGCTTGTCTTGACGCCTTCACCGCCTCAGATGAAGAAGGTTGTCTGAAAATTAAAGGTCCAGCAGTATGGTCACTCATTGCCGAAGTGCAATAGGTAACGCCGGTGCCGTTCTCAACTCTTGGATCATGGGCTGGTATTGCCTGACCTTTTATGACCGGGACTCTACTTATGCCGAAGGCTCTTCCAGTAACAGCGGCACCCTCACCCAGAATTCTGCCCAAAGTGGTGCCCTGCCCAATCTCATTTATTAAGTCGATGGCTCTAGCACTATCCCCGAAGTCCATCAGTCCGGCCGCTACAGCCACTCCCAGGGTTACTCCCATCTCTATGTCATCCAATCCGTAGGCATCATCAAGTCGGCTCATATTAGCAATAGCATAAATATCGTCAATACCAAGATTGGCACCCAGCAAAGCTGAGGTTTCATATTCCAGACCGGAGGTGATATAATTTCCTTCTTTATCTCGAACTATGTTGCTACAACACTGTATACATCCCGACATACAGGGAAGGCCCCACTGGCTTCCCTGACTGGTAAGGAAGACTATAGTGTCCTTGCCACCTATTTTACTGGCTCCTTCAAACGTGCCAGCGGTAAAATTTCGGACGGGCAAGCTGTGGTTACGGTCACTCAGGTAGAGGAGTCCTCCCATCTGTCCGTAGTTACGCACTAAACCTGCCCCTCTATTTTCTTCCATGAATTTAGCATAGTCTGCTACTATCTCACTGAAAGCTTCTCGTCGTTGCGCCGCTACCGGGGCTGCTCCCGTATCATCAATAACGATTGCCTTTATTCCTTTTGAACCCATAACTGCCCCGGGACCACCGCGGGCTAACTGACGGCTGGGCATGCCGTTCATATCAGTGCAGGCGATAGTAGCCATTGAGGCTTTCCGCTCACCGGGGGGACCAATGCTGAGCACACTAACACTGTCACCATGGACATCTTGCAATGCTTTGGTCACGGCATAGGTGGTAAGTCCAGCCAGATTATTAGCGGGTAAAATAGCGGCACCATTAGCCGTCACCTTTAATAGATATAAGCCATCATCGGTCGGCTGCCCTTCCAGGATAATTGCCTTAATACCCAACCTGCCTAACTTTTGTCCGGCTGTACCACCAACATTACTCTCTTTAATTCCTTGCGTTAAAGGACTCTTAAAACCAGCGGATAGCCGTCCTGATGAGGGAAAACGGCTACTGGCGAGCAGACCCGGAGCCAGGATTATTTTGTTGTGTTTGCCTAAAGGATGACACGCCGGGGAAACCTCCTGATTAAGAATTCTGGCGGTTAAACCCCTGCCACCCAACAATTCATATTCCGGTGGTGAATCTTCTACTGATGTCTTTAAGTTAGTCATGTCGATTCTTAGTATCTTGCTCAATTTGTATCCCCCTATCTCAACTGAACTCTACTGCCCTATGTAACCTGAACCAGTTCAATCATTACCCCATTCAGATCCTTAGGATGGAATAATCCTGCCTTTCCAAAATTGGTGATACATTTAAGTCCATTAGCTTCCATCTCCTTGAGTGCTTCATCGAAGTTGGAAACCTGTAATGAAAGCAGAGCTAATCCCTCGCCTCTTTTCTCCAATCCTCTGGCCACCGGCCCGTCCGGCGTCAGGGGGGCACCCAGAGTTACCCCTACTGAGGACGATGTTCCGGTTAAGTCGCCTTTTGGATTCTCCTGGGGAGTGGTGAATTCAAGCCCGAATAAAGTGCTCCATCGCTCCATTGCTCCGTCCAGGTCGCGCACCATAATCCTGACATGATGAATCTTTTCTACCTTCATGCTAATTACCTCCTGTCTATTTTTTCCGCCTGCTCATCCCCGAGCTGCAGGTGCCTTTTGCACAACAAAAAAGGCACCACCAACTGTCACTTTGAAATGACGGTTTCCGTGCCCCTTTTCCCTATCTTCAAGCCTCCCTGTAAGGATGCCGAAGTCTTTATTCAACCGGATAAATTCTTAAGTCAGCGTAATTAGTAGAATAGTGTGGTAATACTACTCCTCGTAATACATAGATGTCAAGCACGAGTGGTTCAGGTTGACTGATACGCGCTCATTTCCTATAGACAAATGACTGGCTTTACCCTTGTTCAAGAAGCATCTTCTGTAAAAGGAACATTTTCTGTTGTAATATATCCTCGGCTAGT
>JACVQG010000327.1 GCA_015661045.1 Dehalococcoidia bacterium
CCTATTCTTTCCCCGGTATCGGGTAAGGTAACCGAAGTCAAGGTATCACCCGGGCAGGTGGTGCAAACAGGTTCTCTAATAGCAACAGTAGAATACTAACGGATGCCAAATTGAATTCGTGAAGTAAAGTTACTCCTTAGATAAAGTAAGCATAAAGGTGTCCCGATATATCGGGACACCTTGTTTTATAAGCGATGAATGATTAAGATAAAAGGCAAAGAATATTATTACACTGGGGAGTATTAGTTATGGTTCTACAAAAAAGGCAGTTCATCGTGGATGAAAAAGGGCGTAAAAAAGCCGTATTGTTGCCAATACGAGAATATCAAGAATTAATGGAAGATTTAGAAGACCTGGCCATAATCGCCGAAAGGCGAGAGGAACCAAAAAGATTAGAAACTGAGTGGCAATTTCCGAAATCTAAGTAAAACATGAGTAATTCACCTCAACCTAAAGTTATCGAACCCATCCGCAGGGCCTTCCCTGCTCTGAAGGCTCAGGCATGGCATTACAAACTGCACCCCTATTACACCAAGCAGCCCTCCAATGTAGTTGGGGAATACATCAGGCATTTCTGCCCCGAGGGCGGGTTGGTGGTTGATCCTTTCTGCGGGAGCGGTGTTACTGGCATCGAAGCCCTGGCCAACAAGAGGAGAACGTTATGCATAGACCTGGAGCCGCTGGCAACTTTTATTACCCGAATGGGCCTGGCCCCTTTTGACAAAGATGCCTTCTGGGAAGCCTACCGGCAGGTAGAGCAAGAAATAAAGCCCGTGATGGAGTTTGTTCGAAAGGCATCGCCCCAGGAACTAGAAAAGTATAACCTAATAGAATGGTATCCACGAGGAGTAAAACTGCCTTCAAACGCCGACCGCGAATATGTGGAGGAACTATTCGGTCGGACACAGCTAATCTCTCTGGCTCATTTGCACTCAGCAATCAACAAAGTTGATCACCCGCAAGCTAAAGAATTTTTGTTTTTTGTTTTCTCTGGGATATTATCCAGAGCCAACATTACTTATCACATTGATCCCAAACACGCGGGAGGTGGTGAAAGTGGCATTTTTATGGTTTTCCGTTACTGGGTACCGCCGCATCCAGACTATCGGGATGTCTGGAAATTATTTCAGACAAGAGCACGGCTTGTGGCTGCAGCTAAAGAGAAAGGAGATAAATTCTATGGAGATTTCTCTAAAGAACAAAATATTTTCCAGGTGCACTGTGATACCGCAGAAAATCTGGGCAAATATGTAGCCCCCGGCACGGTGGACTACATCTATACTGACCCTCCCTATGGCGCACATATTGCATATCTCGACCTCAGCACTATGTGGCATGCCTGGTTGGGCATGGATGTAGCCCCAGAGATGCGCGCCAGGGAAGCCATAGAAAATGGCGACCAGCAATTTGATGAAAAGCATTATCTTGAGGTTTTACAGAACTCTTTTGAGGCCATGTTCAAGGCGCTTAAAGAGGATGCCTGGCTCTCCCTGGTCTTCCATCACAAAGAGACTAACCTGTGGTACAACATCCGGGATATGATGCGATACATTGGGTTTAAATATGTAAACACGGTAGCACAGCCGCTGGCCAAACAAACCTTTCATAAAGTTAAGAACCCGCTGCGAGTGCTTGGCGAAAGCCTGATTGTAAACTTCCAGAAATCGGCCAGCCGAAAAATAATGGAACCTATGACGTTGCCCATGGCCAGTGTCATTAAGAATTCAGCCGAGAGGGCAATTTATAGCCGGAGTGGGGCCACAACTGAGGAAATCCTGCGGGAGGTGGTGCCCGAGTTGTTCGAGGCCAACCTCATCCTTGACGCAGCCAGCAAAAACATGGGAGATATTTTAGGCATATTGGCAGAGGACTTTGACCAGGATAACAATGGACAATGGCAAATCAGGGAAGGGCGGAAGGTCGGTAATTTTATACCACCGAAGGACCGCATCAAATATTATCTTATTAATTACCTGCGCCGGGAGGGTAAGGCAAACTTTGATAATATTGTCACCACAGTTTTGCCCCTGCTGGTAAATGGGCACCGCCTAACCCAGCAGGACATTAGCGACGTGCTTAATGAAATAGCTGTTTCCTATGATGGGGTACACTGGGAGCTTCGGGAAAGGGATAGACTCCAGGGAGTCATGCCGTTACTTGGGGAGAGAGACGCCTTCGAACCGGGCATCCCTTCCAGCACCCACCACAATCAGCAAATCTACAAACTTGCCCTATTAGCAGAAAAAGCTGGTCTATCTATCTATATTGGTAAGCAAGAGAGAAGCGACCCAATGTTAGCCCGCCTTAAGCCTCTTCCCCATTTAAATCTACAATCAAGCCCTGAAGACATGAAAAGGATAGAGCAAATAGATATCATGTGGGCTCAACCTGACGGCACTCCATTATGGGCCTTTGAAATAGAGGAAAGTACCACCATACTAAGTGCTCTGGAGCGATTTCGGGCTTTGTTGATGGCTGCGCCGCAAATAGGCATAAACCGCAGGTTGGTCATTCTAGCGCCCAGGTCTAGAAGGCGGAAATTACAACAAGAGTTGACCTCGTCCTCGTATATAGGACATCCCTTATTTATGGAAAACAAACTTAACTATATGTATTTCGAAGACCTGGAACTTGGGTTCTCCCGCCTGAGCCGCCAGTTCAGCATGCGTGCTGAAGAGATCCGCAGTCTGTGCCAATTACCGCCGCCAAAATAGCATCGTTTTCTTTTTGATTATACAATTAATTGGGTGAAGAGTTAAAGCCCGATAAATCGGGCAACTACCTTATTACCCTCGCCCCCAGCATTTTTTCCATATGTTCCAGCGCAAAGTCGTGCATTCTGGCATCCGGCGAAACAATCTGGAGGGGGGAATAATCCCGGTGTATTGAGACTCTTCAATAAGTTTTATCTTACCGGTTGAGGAGTGTGTGGTTATTTTCTGGGTTTTACGCCTTGGTGATTGTTCGGCGTGGGTAGTAGCCAGTCCATAGCCGCCA
>JACVQG010000041.1 GCA_015661045.1 Dehalococcoidia bacterium
AATAATTCAATCAAACTTGCTCTTTTTTATACATACCCAAAACTGGCTGCCTGACCGGAACAATCAAACAACACCCCCATCCGTAGGGGCACAGCATGCTGTGCCCCTACAAAATCCCCTTCCTGTGTCGGGAAGGGGTAGGGGTTAGGTCTGTTGACAGTCTTCCAGCCAACACGATAGACTATGCAGCATAGGGGAAAAAGAAAATGGCAATCCGTAAGTTGCTCATACCTCAAGAATTATTCTATGGGTGGGGGGCGGTGGATGCCCTGAGGAACTGGCCCGGTAAAAGGGCGTTGCTGGTCACGGATAAAATCATGGCGGCTAACGGTCATGCCGGGAAGGTAGCAGGTATCCTTCATGAGACAGGCTACCAGGTGCAGACCTTCGACGGTGTCGAGCCGGAACCGTCGCGGGAAACTATCCAGCGGGGGGCAAAACAGGCCCTGGACTTTAAACCGGATCTTATCCTGGGGTTGGGGGGTGGCTCCTGCATTGATGCCGGAAAGGTTGTCTGGCTTTTCTACGAAAATCCACAGTTGATGGAGCTTGACTGGACTCAGTTGCGGGACGAGGCCCGCCGGGTTAAGCTGCATCAAAAAGCTCGTTATGTAGCCATACCCACTACCAGCGGCACTGGCTCAGAGGCTACGCCTGTCGCTATTTTAAGCAATCACGAGTCCACTCCACCGGTAAAGGTCAGAATTGTTAACATGGATATGCTGCCCGATATGGCCATCTGTGATGCCCAGTTCGCTTACACCATGCCGCCATCGGTAACCGCCGATACCGGCTTCGACGCCCTTGTCCATGCCATAGAATGCTTTATCGTCAATAAACCTTCGGAATTTGTGGATGACCTGGCTATCAAGGCTTTCCAGACACTCTACCGCTGGCTGCCAAAAGCGGTGCATAATGGTCAGGATAAGGAAGCGCGGGAACGGGTGCATATCTCGGCGACTATGGCTGGCATAGCGGCCTGCAACGGCACAACCGGGCTGGTCCACGATATGGGACACCAGTTGGGCAGCGCCTTTAAAATAGCCCACGGCCGTTCGGTTGCATTGGCGCTGGATGCGGGCCTGTCTTATTTCTTCCCCAGGGCTGAAGGCCGTTTCCTGGAGGCTGCCGAGGCGATAGGCTTGCGGCCGGAAGATGGGAAGGACGCAGCCGTCCGATTGCTATCGGCTCTGACTGGATTGCGAAAGGAAATAGGGATTCCGCTTACCATCCAGGAGGCAGGGGTATCAGAAGAGTTGTTCATGGCTGTAATTGATAGTATGGCGGTTAACGCCCATACATTAAGTATCAGACCGATACCGGAGGGGCCGGAGAAGATACGGGAGCTTTTCTTGAAGGTGTGGACGGGCCAGTCGAGTTAGTGTCTGTTGAGTTTTTAATACCGTAAGAATAAATTTGTACGAAAAAATGGTAAAACATTACCTCTTCAATATCCATTTTGTCATTCCCGCGAAGGTGGGAATCCACTTTAACTTACCACGACTGGATTCCCAATCAAGTAGGGAATGACACTTTGTGACTTGGTTCCGGCTTGTCCGGATTAGGTTTTAGTTGGTCTATAAAATTCGAATCGGTAAGCATAGATGTATCGAGACATGGAGGATTTTTATGGCAAAAGAAAGCAAGCTTTCCCCGGATAAGCTACGTCAGTTTTTTCCGGAGGACTGCAAGTGGTACATGCCTGAGATAAAAGAAATCAGGGTAGGCGAGGAGATAGAGACAGAGATAGGGAATCGAGCCAAGCGTTTTAATGAGCAGGGGGTATCTCCATGTCATGAGTGCCCGCTATGCGCCGGGGAGCATGAGCATTAGTTATTTAAATTCTAAGCTCTAATCTCGAAGCTCTAAACAAATCCAAATAATAAAATTCAAAACTCCGATAGTGCAGACGGTCTTATTTGTAATTTGGTACTTGGAATTTGGGTTTCCTTGGGATTTGGTGCTTCGGATTTAGGATTTAATTTTTGGTAGATAGGGGCTTAATTATTAGAGAGGTCATGCATAAATAGGGTTAACCAGCCAGGGTAAACGCTACTACGTGGTTTAGCTCCACCTTTATTTTTACCCGTGTCCCGATGGGTATTATCTCGGTGGACGACTGACTGCTGTGGATTTGCTTACCGGAGGGTAAAAGCACGGTGTAAAGGTTTTCTGAACCTCTGAACTGTCGAGCGATAATGTGTGGGCCTTCTTCGGTATCGGGGAATAGCTGGACATCATCGGGACGCAGCATTATCTCTACCATGCAACCAGACGGAAGATTTCGAACGTTTACAAAGTCGCCTATTTCAGTTGATATGGTGTCTGCCGCCACCTTACCGGACAGGAAATCGGCTTGCCCCACAAAGTCAGCCACAAATCGAGTCGCCGGCCAGTGATAGACCTCCTCAGGTGTGCCCAGTTGTTCCAGACAGCCCTTGTACAGGATGCCTACCCTGTCTCCCATGTCCATGGCCTCCTCCTGGTCATGGGTAACGAAGATAGCAGTAGTTTTAGCCTCCCGGAGTATCCGTTCCACCTCAGGGCGGATTTGGGCACGCAGGTCGGTATCCAGATTGGAGAAAGGCTCGTCCAGCAGCACAAGCTGTGGGCCAGGGGCTAAAGCGCGGGCCAGGGCGACCCTCTGCTGTTGCCCTCCCGAAAGCTCATAAGGGTAGCGGTTTCCCAACCCCGAAAGCCCTACTAAATCCATGACCTCTTGCACCCGGCGTTGACGAGCATCGGATTTAAAACGGTGCAGGCCAAAAGCTATATTCTGAGCTACAGTAAGGTGGGGGAAAAGAGCATAGTCCTGAAAGACCATACCCACGCCCCTCTTTTCCGGCGGCTGCCAGGCTGCATCGCCAGCGACTAACTGACCGGATACATAGATTTCCCCTGCATCAGGGCGTTCAAAACCGGCTATCAGTCGGAGGATGGTGGTCTTGCCACAGCCGCTTGGTCCCAGGAGCGATAAAAACTCTCCCTGCCTGACTTCAAGAGACAGGTTGGATATAACCGTGTTGCTGCCAAAGGACTTGTGCACCCCTTTGATGGATATTAAGGTCTCGATGGATCGGGATGCATCTGGGTGCGGGGTAACGCTGGCTTCGGATATCATTCTGTTTTTTATATTAACCATTCTGGGACCTCATAGCAAATCACTATCCATAATTCGATTGTACCCAGGGCTGAAGCCCTGGGCATGGGGTTTTTATATTTATACCCCAGACTTCAGTCTGGGGTACTGGACAAAGTTTGCAGCATGATGACTTTTTTAATTGCAGATAAAGACTAAAATCCACGGATTATGGCACTATTATCGTTCCACTCTGCCGGCCCGTTTTTCCTGCAAGAGCAGGAGGACGATGGCCCCGGAGGAAACAGCGATGAGCAGCAACGCTGGCATGGCTGCCTGCGCGAAAAGCCCTTCGGTAGTTGCATTCCATACCTCGGTTGCCAGCGTATCAAAGCCGATTGGGCTTAGCACCAGGGTTGCGGGTAACTCTTTCATTACGGTTAGAAACACCAGCGCCGCACCGCCGAGTAGACCATTACGTATCAATGGGAGGGTAATACGGGCCAGAACAGATGGCGGCGAATGGCCCAGGCTGCGCGCTGCCTCTTCGAGGCGGGGGCTTATCTGCATTACGGAAGAGCGAACCGAGCCGACTGCCTGGGGCAGGAAAAGCACCATATAAGCGAAGACAAGCATCCCCAGTGTCTGATAAAAAGGTGTAGCGAATCTTATACCGAAGAATACCAGGCTGAGCGCTATGACGATGCCCGGCAAAGCGAAGCCTATATAGCTAATGCGTTCCAACAGGCTGCTCAACCGCCCGGAGTAGCGTACCGCTAATATGGCTACTGGAAGGGCCATGGTGACCGTGACTATAGCTGCCAGGCCAGATGCCAGAGCTGAGTGCAGGGCTGCAGCCCAAACCGCTTGCAAGGGGATAGATGCCAGGAGACCCTGCACGAGCCAGTAGCTAAGAATAGCTATCGGGATAAAGAGTGAAAAAAGCACTATGCTACCGCAGAAAAAGAGAGCGGGCCATTTCCACCGGCCCAAACTTACTACCATTGGCGGCCTGCCCGTGCCCACGCCGCTCCGGTAATACCTGAGCTTACCCCGGACGCGTCCCTCGGCAAAAAGCACACTGATTGTAAGAGCTACGAGCACCAGAGAGAAAACTGCGGCCAGTGTCCGGTCAAAAGATCCCTGGTACTGCACATATATCTGGCGGGTAAAGGAGTCGAACTGTAGCAGAGATACTGCTCCAAAGTCACTTAGAGTATACAGGGCAACAAGGAGAGCGCCGCTGGCGGCTGCCGGCCTCAGGTGTTGCAATGTTACATGGAAAAAGGTGGATCTGGGGCCTCGCCCCAGGCTACGGGCGGCTTCCTCCAGCGCCGGGTCCATGCCTGCCAGGGCAGCCCTCACATTCAACAGCATATATGGGTAGGAAAACAGGGTAAGGGCTAACAAAGCCCCGGGGAAGCCATAGATTTCGGGGAGCCGCTCTATTCCGAAGGGGCCGGATAATAAATGTTGCAGCATCCCTCGCGGACCAAACGCAGCCACCAGGACGAAGCCGCCCACATAAGAAGGTACAACCAGAGGCAATATTGTTAACACCGACCACAGCTTGCGTAGCGGCAAATCAGTTCGCACCGTTAACCAGGCGAGGGGTATAGCTATGGCGGAAGTAGCCGCAGTAACGGAAATTGCCAGGGCAACTGTACGCACCAGCACCAGAGCTGTACGCTCCCGCAGAAACAGGCTCAGCGCGTCTTGACCGGCGCTCGCCGTCCTTATGACCAGGTATACAGGCGCCAGCAGCATTGCCACGGCTACGAATAGCGCAGGCACCCAGAGAAAGGCAGGCGGCCCCAATGAAATCGGGGTGCGTCGTCCTGTCTTCATATCGGTGCGTTTTTGGGGGGAGGAAATAGCCAACGTCGCCCTAGAGAATGCCTAGGTCTCTGAGTAGTTTTAATGTACCCTCCAGGTCTTCGAGGCTACCCAGGTCTATTTTGGGCACATCAATCTGAGACAATGGCGCTACGCCGGGGTGTGTGGGTATTCCGGTGGTCAGCGCATATTCAAAGGTCTCATTTACAAAGTAACGCTGCGCAGAATCGGAGAGCAAATATTCAATAAAGCGCTCAGAAGCCTCTCGATTTTTGGTAACAGACAGGATGCCCGCTCCCGCCACGTTCATTATGGCGCCAATATCGCCCTTTTTGGGGTAGTAGTTGCGGGCGGTGAAAGACTCGCCTTTCTGCTTTATCTGGTTGAACAGATAATAGTGGTTTACAAACCCTACCTGGACCTCCCCGGCTGCAACTGCGAGCACGACAGCGGTGTTATCTTTATACACCTTCGGGTTGTTAGCCTTGATGCCCTCCAGCCATTGTATGGTCTTTTGCTCGCCTTCTATCTTACGCATGGCGGTTACGAAAGCCTGGAAAGAGCCGTTTGTGGGAGGCCAGCCGATCTTACCTTTCCATTTAGGGTCAGTGAATCCCCGGATGGATTCGGGTAGGTCAGATTCCTTTAGCAGTTGAGTGTTGTAAACAACCACTCTGGCCCGTCCGGAGACACCCACCCAATCCCCTTTAAGAGAACGGAACTCGGTACCGACCCGGTTCAAAATACCATCGGGCAGTGGTGCCAACATTCCAGCTTTGGAAATCGCCCCCAGGGCACCGGCATCCTGAGCAAAGAAGACATCGGCCGGGGTGCGCTTGCCCTCTTCAAGGATAGCGGCAGCTAATTGGGCAGTATCCCCATAGCGGACTCGCACCTCAATACCTATATCTTTGCCCACTTGATCCAGAAGCGGGCCAATCAACGACTTGCTGCGTCCGGAGTAAACCGTTATGGAAACACCGGGCGTTATCTGGGAGCTAGCCGGTGCGGAGACGCCTGGAGTTACAGCCTGTTTGGGCGCGCATGCAGCCAGCAAAAAAATCAAAGATAGTAAACTGATACTAAAAGTTTTTATTAACTTGAGATACAAAACATTCACCTCGTAATAATCCATTCTAATTATGCGATTGAAAGTCATTTGCTACAAAATACCGTTAATGTAGCCTCCTTTAACTAACCAATGTGAGCCGTTTGATTTAATAAATAATGATAATCAATTGCAATTGTAAAGAATCTATCATTGTTTGTCAAGTTTAAATAGGCCATATCACTTAGGTCTTTATGCCTATGGAGCTATGCCCTTTTCCTGCTCAGAATCCAGAGTACATAGTTATTACCCCTTGGCTCTATACGAACCCTGGTTGTTAATCGCGATGCCTCATTTTCTGCTTAAGCCTGATGACCCCGTTAATTTGATTTGACCTGATCATTTACACAGCTATTAAATGAAAGTAAAGCCCATCTTTTACCGGCGGTTAATTACCTGGTTGCAATTTATTCGTCAACTTGACATACTACAGGCCCCTAGTATATTGTTGTATAAACCTTTAAGGGGCCTCCGCAGGTAATCAATAATATAGTCACGATCATGATGCCAGTTTTGGTAGGAAATACCAGATAATTATTGTACATGGAGGTAGCAAATGAGGAAAATCAAGGTATTGTCAATTATTATTCTTGCACTTCTCACCGTATCAATGGCTTGCGCTCCACAAGCACCTGCAAAACAATCACCTTCCTCTTCCATCACGCCTGCCCCCATAGCTTCAGGTGCACAGGGAACGATTACCACCTCCACCCTCCCATCTCCAACCTCTCAAGGTGCTAATTGGGAAAAAACAATCGCCTCTGCAAAGAAAGAGGGGAAAGTTACAGTATATACCTACACCTTTGTGGGTGATTCAGCAATAGCTGTCTCAAAGGCATTCACCGACAGGTATGGAATCAAAGTGGAAATCATCGCCGGACGCGGCGCCGAGCAAATCGAGAGACTTAGAACTGAACAGCGGATGCACGGGATGGTCGCTGATGTTTTTGAGTCAGCCAGTACCCACGGCCTCAATGCCAAAAAGATGGGATTGACTATCAATTCCAAAGATTTACCGGTGCTTCAAGAAAAAAATGTATGGGTAATAGACCCTCTTAATTTTGACCCTGATGGGGTAGCTCTGCAGTTCACATATCACCTGGGCGCTCCACATGTTAACACCAATTTGGTAAAGACTTCTGAGGAGCCTCAGTCATGGTATGACCTGCTGAACGCTTCCTGGAAGGGCAAAATAGCAGCTCCTGACCCTACACTTAGCACCGGGCTATATAACTATTTACTGCCTATTACTAGCCGTGGATTGTTGCGCCCGGGATTTGTAGCAGAGCTGGCCGCGCAGAAACCGGTTTTAGGGCGCTCCCCCAGGGATGTGGCAGATTTCCTGGCTCGTGGGGAATATCCCCTGGGTATTTCCAGCACCAGTGACTCCGCAGCGTTTATGTCCGAAGGCGCCCCGATAAAGGCACTCCCTATGAAGGAAGGCATAGTCGTCTCAGGCCTGGCAATCTCCGTGGTGAAGGATAGCCCCAGTCCGAATGCGGCCCGCCTCTTCGCCAACTGGCTTCTTTCTCCCGAGGGACAGCAAGTCCAGGCAAAGGCTCGAAATAGCAGCGGTATGCGCAAGGACGTGCCCAGTTACTTTCCCAAAGGGGCTCAGATTACAGGACCTCTGGTTAATACTACCGGTCAGGATACCGATAAGCTCTCCGATGCCTTCGCCGATAAACTATGGGTTGACCTATTTAAGAAGTAAGTTTTGAACCGTTTTACGGTAGCCCGACAGTGTTAATTCATTTGCGGGGATACCGGGATGGGTGATAAAATGTGGACATTAAATTCCCTGAAAAGAGTGATTTGCGTATAGGTCTTCTATCCGATACCCACGTGCCGGAGGCCAGAGAAAGCTTACCCCCTCAGGTTAAAGAAACCTTTCGTGGGGTTGATATGATTATCCACGCTGGAGATATCTACCGCCTTTCGGTGCTGGATGAACTTCAGACTATAGCTCCTGTCCTGGCAGCCCGCGGGGATGACGACCATTTCCGTCTCCTGGAGGATCCCCGCGTAAAAGAGAAGCACCTGCTAACCATAGACGGCCTGAAGTTAGGACTTACTC
>JACVQG010000042.1 GCA_015661045.1 Dehalococcoidia bacterium
ATAGGCCGTGCCTGCAAGGTGCAGCCTGAAGCTATGTCTCTTGACTTCACCACTAAAGCTGTGCCAGCAGGCTCAGTAGTTGGCCAGCGTTAAGGAGTGTAATATGTTCAGGGTTTTAATGGCTACGGATGGCTCTTCGTGCGCCTTACAGGCTGCCAAATATGTAGCTAAGATGTTCCATGACATCCCTGATGTGGAAATAAGGGTTCTATATGTAAATGAAATGAGCGATTTAGAAGAAGTAAAAGAACAGGTAGAAAAGATAAAAGATACCGCATTGAAAAATACCCTGGAATATTTCAGTTCTTTTGGTTATCGCGCAACGGGCCGCTCTGCCAAGGGTAACGCGGCTGAAGTTATATGTAGTATAGCAGAGCATGAGAATTTCGACCTTGTTGTCGTCGGTAGCTGCGGTAAAGGCGCTATCAAACGTGCCCTCCTGGGGAGCGTAAGTTACAAGGTTGTCAATCAAGCAGGGGTTCCCGTCCTGGTAGTCCAGGAGAAATATTAACAAACCTCTCTTACAGTTCATCGGCGTTCTCCAGAAAATAGGTTTTAGCGGGCAAGAACAGTCTCTAGTGTATGGTTTCTAAGATAATTAGCAATAAAACGCATTCAAATTATTGTAAAAAATACTCAGAGACACTACACTAGCCACAGGCATCAAATTGTCGTAACCTATCAGCTTGGGAAAAGTCTCCTCGTCCAGCCAGTGTAATTTCGTCGGTGCTTCTATCGCTATTTTTGTAGCTGTTTGAATAGCTTCAATCTAACGTATAAGGTTTTGTCTGTCTTACTGTGAAGACTTGCGTTTCATGGTATGCAAAGTCTGAATAGTAGTTCATTCTTAATAGTCGTATCTAGACTTAAATATACTGTGTTTCTAAGCGATTTCTAAGCCAGACTCTTTACAGGTTACCATCCCTGACAACGAACCTATCGTTCTACGGAATAATCGAATATAGAAGGTCGGTGAAACTTCGAATCCGGAGTGTATTGGGACGCTGTACTTCGGAGGGTGGACATTTGCGAAGTGGTAGCCAAGGTCGCGTCGGATCTCTGGGCAGGATGGGCTCATCGTAGTGGTACCGGGTGAAGAGTGCGACTTCCTGGCACCACTACCCCTGAATAATTGACCGGAGTCGGGAAACCAACTCTAAAGGTCATCATGCTCTGGGAGTGCATACAATAGGAGGGCTATCCCAGATACCTTCTCACACTTTGAATAGTCACCTTGGTACCGATTGAGAAACACTACATCTTTTTGCTAATGGTATTGACCACAGACAGATATAATGAGTGCAACAAAAATAAACACTCAAAAAGAAAGCGTAAGCGATATCTGCCTCTAGCCTGATGGATATTCGATAGTCCAAAAATGGGCAGACATTAATTAACCCATGTCTACGTGAAAACACCGTCACCTGAACTGTATGTTACTTCAAGTCCATATAAGGAGTGACCTGAGGGTAGGCCAGACAGAAAAATATAACCCATTTTGTACCTAACCACAACTCAATAATTACCATGGATACTGTATAAAGAGAAGAGTAATTATTTGGATTAAGCGTTATCCTGCGGTGATAACTGGTGACAACCCATAGTTACTATACCGGACTATACAATATTCCATATTATATTCTAAGTGAAACATCACATGAATCGTTTAACCAGAACTAAGCAGTACGCATAGTCAATTGGAAATTGCCTGAAATCGTTTTTATTACTTTAGCAAGATGAGGATAGAAGTGAAGTTTTGCCCTTAATAGTAACTTCTAAATACTTTAAATATTGAGAAACAAATGAAATTCCTAATTATTGAAGATGACCCCAGTTATATTGAAATAGTAAGCCTATGTTTAAAATTACGCTTTCCGGAAGCCAGCTTGGTTCTTGCGTCCGAAGGAGATACAGGCGTAGACATGGCTCGGACTGAAAAACCAGACCTTATTATACTGGATACCAATATACGTGATATTAACGGAATTGATGTTACCCGTCATTTGCGCGTCGATTCCGAAATACCTATAATCGTGATAACGAATCGGTATCGAGATGTTGACATAGCGAGGGGGCTGGCTGCGGGAGCTGATGATTATCTGGCAAAACCCTTCAGCCACATAGAGTTTTTAGCCAGGGTGCAAGCAATTTTACGACGTTCGAAAAAAATCTATATTGGATGTGAAGAAAATAGTTTTGTGTTTGACCTGAAAATTGACTCCAGACGTCATGAAGTATATCTTAATAATAAGGAAGTTCAGCTCCCTCCAACAGAATACCGTTTGTTACATAAAGTGTTAAAAATTATCAATGCACCATCCAAAAAGCAAAAGGAGACCTCACAGTCATACCCCCAGAAGGAAAAATAAGATAGGGTTGACGCAAATACGATCCACCAGCTAGATGAAAACTATGACGCGGCGGGGTGTTCCTCCTTTCCGGTATGTGATGGGTGCATCGATCACAGGGATTCACTGGGCTATAGGACGCCAGCCAACATGTTCCACTCAAGCCGGTTGATGGCTATCTCAGGAGAATTATAAAATGTTGGGGACGCGATATGGTCACCACATGGATCTCGAGTATAGCAAGACTCTGTTTTAAATTCCCCCATATCGTGTCCAAATGACGGGGGTCCAAGGGATCCATCAATCAAAATCCGGAGGCTGCCTCATAACCAGCAACAGTCGGGCTCACACTGGTAAAACGCAGTATGCCCCGTTCATCATCAACTACTGGCGCACGCTTTTTGGTATCCAATGGCATTCATCATATTATAGTCTGCCAACAAGTTTCCATAAGGGAAGCGCGAGGTAACGATAGCCCCTTGTGTGCAATCTCCTGGTGGTTTAGACTTGGAATTCATCAATTCTTGCCAATCCCGCTGCATTTGCTCCAGGATCTCAATCTTTTTCTCAAAGGGGAGTCTTGCCAACTGAGCCCGGGACTCCTCCTTTTGTTTATTTATTTGTGCCCAGAATTTCTTTGAGTTTTTGGAAGATGGAATTTTGTTCAGTGTCATAGTGTCTTACAATCCCCCACAATGAATTCTCATCCACAACTTTGAGAAGTTGACTAATTCTATCCTTTGGTCTATAGGATACCAGCAGCAAAGCTACTAGATGCTCGGCGGTTATCATCCGGGTGGTCGTATCTCTGAAAGGCACCGTTTTCGCGTTTATGACCGTTTGTTGGTACAAAGGACTGATAGTGCTGGGGAAAAACTGCACCTGAGTATTGTCTATGACAACATATAGATTGACTATCTTATATCCCTGCTGGGTAAAATAAGCAAATATCTTGCTATAGTCAGTGTCACTGTCGACCAATACCAGAACATCAATGTCGCTGGTAAAGGTAGGCTCGATATAGTAGTTTGCCGCATATCCTCCCATGATTGCGTAGTTTCGGAAAATTGGTTGTTGCATAATTAAATAGGACGAAATTGGAAACAGGTAAAGTGCAGCTTGAGGCTCTCTCCCCACGTATCCAGCAGCTCAGGTACCGAATGGAGCAATTACAGAAGACCAGATATGAACTTGGAGCAGCAGATTTCGGAGCGGCGTGTAGAATTGGCCGACAAAGAAACTGTGACTCGCTACGTGGAGGACTTGCGAAATCTCCTGAGTGAGAATCCTTTGACAGGGAGGAAGTCTTTTATCAGGAGCTTTATCAAAGAGGTAACGGTTACAGGGGATGAAGTGTTGCTGACCTCCGCGATACCGATTCCGCCCAAGGGGATAACCACAGAGGAGGTATCGGTTCTGTCTACAGTACAGAATGGTGGGCGGTATTGGATTCGAACCAGTGACCTCCGCGATGTCAACGCGGCGCTCTAACCAGGCTGAGCTAACCGCCCACACTGGGATTGTAGCAGCATACAGACCTCAGGTCAAGATAACCTGACACCCATTAATCCATCATCCGTTAAATCTAGCCAAAGGGAAGGTTCTCTCACCAAGTTGGTGACAGGCCTCAGTGCCTGTCTTGGTTACGGCTCACTTATTTTAAGGCTTTTTGATGGTGGATTTTGACTGGCCCGCGCTATCTGCCTCCCGTAGCAAATTTGACAATGCAACAGGGAATTGAGACAATTAGATATTATCTTCGCAAGGGACCGCGAACCTGTTTCTTCTATTACCTGTTAACCCGCCCGGTGGATGTGAAGATACTGGATGGAAGATTATGCTACAGGGTAGAAAATTTCCACCTGTTCGTGGGCGACCGCAACCAGAACCAGCGTTGCCGCCATCGCGGCTGGAATTATGGCGGCAGAAATCCAGGCGTCTATATACCCGCTTTCACAGCATTGTTCTTGTAGCTACAGCCGTCGTCATCACGCTTGCCGCAGTGCTGGCATATAATTCAACACGTCAACCCCCCCAGCGTTTAACTCAGCGCGATATTGACGCGGCTGTAACCCGTACTCTGGCCTCGGCAACGCCTAAACCCTCTTACGCCTCGACGGCCTATGAAACTATTCACCCCTCGCTAGTACGTGTTAACGCACTCGTTTCGAAATCCGGTGGAAAGACCCAGGGTGCCCTGGGCACCGGAGTTGTTATAGACGACAGTGGGACGATATTGACTAATCTCCATGTTGTCAAGGATGCTATTGGGGTCCAGGTTGTATTTGCAGACGGGACTGAATCTGATGCCTCCATCATTGTAAGACAGCCTGAGAATGATCTGGCGGTCATCAGGGCTAACATAATCCCCGACGACCTGGTGCCTGCAACGTTAGCTGGCGCGGGAGGGTTGCGGGTTGGGGATGAGGTGTTTGCGGCAGGAAATCCGTTCGGTATTAACAACTCGCTATCGGCAGGGGTTGTCTCCGGCCTGGGGCGGGCCTATAAATCACCGAAAACGGGGATAACCCTATCAAATCTGATTCAATTCGATGCGGCTGTCAACCCCGGCAATTCGGGTGGGCCGTTGGTTAACCGCGATGGTGAAGTCGTGGGAATTGTCACTGCCCTGTTGAACCCGACAGAGCAGGAGTTCTTCGTCGGTATTGGATTCGCGGTAACGATCGAGACCGCCGCCGCTGCAATGGGGACACCGCCGTACTAGGCTAAATTCCAAACACCCAACCCCAAATGCCAGATAAATTCAAATAGCTTAGTTCAAAGTTCATTATTTAATCATTGCCAGAGCTACTTATAACTGAGCAGTGAGTTTTGGAGAACAAAATGGAAGAAGAGATACGGAAAAAACCGGAAGAAGCTCCTCTGATGGAGCAGGTCCTTTATGAAGTCAAGAAGGTCATCGTCGGGCAGGACCATCTACTGGAGCGTGTGCTTATAGCCATACTATCACAGGGCCACCTGCTGGTTGAAGGCGTGCCGGGGCTGGCCAAAACATTAACGGTAAAGACATTGTCTCAGGCAATCCACGGCACCTTCAAACGCATCCAGTTTACTCCAGACCTTGTCCCCGCCGACCTCGTTGGTACGCGCATCTATAATCAAAAGACAGGCGAGTTCAGCACCTCGCTTGGTCCTGTATTTACCAACCTGTTGCTGGCCGATGAAATTAACCGCGCCCCCGCCAAGGTCCAGAGCGCCCTGCTGGAGGTGATGCAGGAACGCCAGGTTACCATCGGCGGCGAGACGTTCAAGGTGCCCGAGCCGTTCCTGGTGATGGCAACACAGAACCCCATCGAGACGGAAGGTACTTACCCCCTTCCCGAGGCCCAGGTGGACCGCTTTATGATGAAGGTGCTGGTTGATTATCCCACCGAACAGGATGAGTTTGTTATCGTTGAGAGGGTGACAGGCTTACCTTCGATCGTGAAATCGGTCCTGACCACGGCACAGCTTATCGACCTTCAGCACCAGGCCGAGAAGGTTTATGTAGATCCGTCGCTAATCGGGTATGCAGTGCATGTGGCTGCCGCCACCCGCGACCCGGAAAAGTGTGGAATTACTGACATTGCAAAGTACATCATGTACGGCGCCAGCCCCCGCGCCTCCATAAATCTCATCATAGGGGCGCGCTCCCTGGCTTATATCAGGGGGCGTAACTATGTCATACCCCAGGACGTGATTGACCTGGCCCTGGACGTAATGCGGCACCGTCTTGTCCTTTCATACGAAGCTATGTCCGATGGCATCACTTCCGATATGATTATTCAGCGGGTCCTGGAACATGTTAAAGCGCCCGCGCAACCTTTGCAGACCCACGCGGAAGTAAATGCAAAACCCTGAGAGGATACTACAACGACTTGATTGGACGGTGGTCCGCCGTCTTGACGGGCTGTTACAAGGCGAGTACCGCACCCTGTTCCATGGTTTTGGCCTGGACCTGGCGGATATTCGTGAGTACCAGTTCTCTGATGACATCCGCTATATTGATTGGAACGTCACTGCCCGCATGCAATCGCCGTATGTCCGTCAGTTCGTAGAAGACCGGGAGGTGACAGCCTGGTTCCTTCTCGACTTGAGTGCGTCGGTAGATTTTGGTACGGTGCAGGTGCTCAAGCGTAACCTGTTGATTGATTTCGTCACTGTATTAGCGCGCCTGCTTACCCGCCGCGGCAACAGGGTGGGCGCCATCTTTTTTAATGGTAATGCCGGGAGTGTAATCCCCTCACAGAGCGGCAAGCCCCAGGTCTTGCGCCTCATTGATGCCGTACTCAACCAGCCCAGGCTGAAGCGCTCCCCTCCGACGGACCTGTCAGAGCTTCTGGAGATAGCCGGGCGCGTAATCCGTCGCCGGTCGCTGGTTTTCATTGTATCGGACTTCATAAGCGTACCCGGTTGGGATAAGCCACTTGGAGTTTTAGCCCGACGGCACGAGGTCCTGGCGATCCGCCTGTTCGATCCCCGGGAAACTGAACTTCCCGATATCGGGCCTATTATAATGGAGGACTCCGAGACCGGAGAGCAGCTATATGTCGATACCCACGACCATAAATTTAGAAAACGGTTCATCGAAGCCGCCCGGCGGCGGGAATATGAACTGAGGGTTATTTTTGGCCGCGCCGGGGTAGATGCGGCTGCACTATCGACTGAAGATGATCTGGTGAAAGGGATCATACGGTTTGCCACCCTGCGGAAACAAAGGAAATCGTCACCGGCATCGTTTGCCAGAGCCCGAGGAGGTTAATCGTATGATAGGGGTGAGATATGTCTTTCCTGTGGGTTGATCTGTTATGGTTTCTGATATTAGTCCCGTTGCTGATTTTAGCCTATATACTCATCCAACGCCGGAGGCAGAAGTATGCCGTGCGATATGCCAGCCTCTCGCTGGTCAAGGATGCGCTGGGGCGCGGGCCTGGATTTCGCCGCCATATTCCACCACTCCTGTTCCTCCTGGGTGTGACGGTGCTGCTCCTGGCGCTGGGGCGTCCGATGGCAACTATCACGCTGCCATCCCAGCAGAGTATGGTTATCCTTACCGTGGATGTATCGGGAAGCATGCGGGCAGAGGATTTGAAACCTAACCGGATAGAGGCGGCGAAAGCGGCAGCCAGGACGTTTGTAGAAAAACAACCGGCCAATGTTCGCATCGGTGTCGTCTCGTTCAGCGACAATGCGGCGGTAGTCCAGGCGCCGACAATTGACCGTGAAGCTGTGCTCGGGGCCATAAACCGTCTCACAACCCAACGGGGCACAGCGATAGGCCGCGGCATCCTCACTTCACTGGATGCCATCTTCGAAGAGCCGGCTCCTAAAGCTACATCCAGTCCCCGTGACTCCCTGGCGCTGCCCACGCCAGTGCCCACGCCAACACCGGTGCCGCCGGGCACCTTCGCCCCGGCTATCGTCGTACTGCTGAGCGACGGCCAGAGCAACGTGGGGCCGAGGCCGCTGGATGTAATAGAACAAGCGTCAAACCGGGGCGTCCGTGTCTATACGGTTGGCATGGGCAATCCTGAGGGCACTATTCTAAGGGTAGAGGGGCGTTCGGTCCGGGTGCGGCTGGATGAGGAGACACTCAAACGTATCGCCGAGAAGACAGATGCCAGCTACTTCAAGGCAGGCACCGAAACCGATTTACTCAATATCTATGAGAATCTGGGAACCCGACTGGTCTTTAAACCGGAACAGACGGAGATACGCTTTCCTTGTTGTGGTTCAACCGTCTACCGTAGCCACCCCCGGGCGTGTCCGTATGACTATTTAAGAGACCCCCCTAGTGTGCTGACAGTAGAATATATTGCTTTTTGCTCACTGTCGCCTGCGGTGGATGGGGGTTTTCGACCCCGGGCAAAGGTCCGAATAAAAAGGTCCGAATAAAAGGAAGCTTTTGGTTTCGCTTATCCACTCCCTGATAGGAAGCCACAAACATGGATATTATTATCGCTTGATGCTCTGTCAGTACACTAGCAAACGGAAAGAGATAGTTACCGGGCAGTCTGGAGTCCTGCCCCGTAGGCAAGCGGACTTTGCATTGACAGCCAGCGCTTCGTAGTCCTATAATTCTACTAAGTTATTTAAAGGCTACGAACGGGGATAGTACTCTACG